>JAJZDF010000103.1 GCA_021828715.1 Thermoplasmata archaeon | reverse complement strand
GGCGTCCGGCGCCCGGACCGGCGAGGACCTCACGCACCGGGCGGAGCTGAACAAGCGCCTCCTCCAGGACCTCTGGGAGGTCCACAACCAGTTCGAGGAGGCCGGTATCCACCTCGCCATCGATCCGTCGCAGACGCTCTTCGCCACGTTCGTCGAGTACCCGAGCCGGTGGACGTTCCGGGAGAACTTCGACTTCGGGGCCGTGAAGACGATCGAGCTCGGCGACCGGGCGACCGGCTGGGTCGGGTTCACCTTCCGCGCATGGTACTACCGCGCTCCCGAGGGCCGCTCGCGCCTCCGGGCGATCTTCGAGTGGTGCGACGGGGAGAGCTACCACCGCTACTCCGGCTGGATGCGGATGATGAGCCAGGCGGTCCTCTACGACGCCCCCGAGGACGACGTGAGCCTGCGCGACCTCCACCAGGTGCTCCGCGACGTCGTCGTCCAGTGGTACGGCGCCCACCTCGAGAAGACGCCCGAGAAGTTCGTCGCGCACCTCAAGGAAAAGTACCCGAAGGGCTCGTCGTACGCGAAGGAATCGTACCGCTGAGCCGCCCCGGGGCACCGGGTTGAAATAGGCCGCTCCTCCTCCGCCGGCATCGGGCCGGCGGCGTGGCGCACCGCGCGTCCCGATGGCGGATCGTGGCGGCGAACCTTCGCGAGCACATCGTCGCGTACTTCGAGGAGCACCACAAGGTCGTGGAGGCCGGCGCGGTCGACCTCCTGCTCCGGCATCGGCAGCCGCTCATCGTCTCGCACCAGCTCGTCGAGCGGGCCGGCCCCACCCGCCCGTTCGTCACGCTCGAGATGGTCGAGTCGGTCTTCGCCGAGGCGGAGGAAGTGCCGGTCGCCACCGCCGGCCTCCGCCCGACCGCGGGCCGGGTCGTGCTGCCGGCGCCGGACGCCGCCGGCTTCCAGCCGATCCACGAGGGGTACTCCGGCCCGGTCGGCGGGGAGTCGCCGCTCGTCGCCTACTCCGCCCTGTTCCGCTCCCGCCACCAGGCGCTCGCGCGGATGCTGAGGGGCCGCCCCGAGCTCGAGAACCTCCGGCCGATCCGCGAGATCCGGCCGGAGGAGACGACGACGTCCGTCATCGGCATGGTCCGGGACGTCCGCGAGACGGTGCAGCGACACCACCTCGTCCTGACGGTCGAGGACGAGACGGGCGCGATCGAGCTCCTGGTCCCGAAGGACTCTCCGGGGGCCAAGACGACGTTCCTTTCGGACGAGGTCGTCGGCCTCCGGCTGCGCTTCGCGAGGGACCCGCGGCGCCTTCCCCGGGTCGAGGCGGTCGAGCGGCCGGAAGTACCGCGCCAGCGGCTCCTGGGACGGGCGCGCCGGCCCGCGCGGGCGCTCTTCCTCTCCGACCTCCACATCGGCAGCAAGTCGTTCCTCGCGGAGGAGTGGGGCCACCTCATCGACTTCCTCCACGGACGGGGTCCCCTCGGCGACCGGGCGGCCGAGGTCCGGTACGTCGTCGTCGCCGGCGACCTCGTCGACGGGATCGGCATCTACCCCCGCCAGGAGCGCGACCTTCGGATCGCCGACATCGTCGAACAGTATGCCGAGCTCGGCCGGCGCCTCGCCGAGCTGCCGTCGAGCGTCACCGCGGTCGTCGTCCCCGGGAACCACGACGCCGTCTGCCCGGCGGAGCCGCAGCCGGCGCTGCCGACAGGGCTCGCCCGCGTCCTCCCGGGGAACGTCCGCACCCTCGGGAACCCGTCGACGTTCTCGCTCGACGGCGTCGTCGTCTCCGCCTACCACGGCCGGAGCTTCGACGACCTCATCCCGGCGCTGCCCGGCGCCTCCTACTCCCGCCCGACCGAGGTGATGCGCCGGATGCTCCAGATGCGGCATCTCGCGCCGATCTACGGCGACCGGACCCCGCTCGCCCCGGCGGCGCACGACGGCCTCGTGCTCGAGACGGCGCCGGACCTGTTCGTCACGGGCCACTCGCACACCTACGGCGTCGAGCGGTACCGGGGCGTCCTGCTCCTCAACGTATCGACCTGGCAGGGGGAGACGGAGTACCAGCGGATGCGGAACATCGTACCGGTGCCGGCGCACGCCGCCCTCGTCGATCTCGCGAGCCTCGGGGTGGAGACGCTCGACTTCTCGGGCGGCGACCCGACCGTCACGGGGGCCGGCGGATGACGCCGTACCCCCTGGAGCCGATCCGGGCCGTGGGGCCGGCCCGCCTGGTCCTCTCGTCGTACCCTTCGCGCGCGGCGGCCCAAGCGGCGGTCCGCGGCGCGGTCGAGGCCCGCCTCGCCGCCTGCGGGACCGTCGTCGACGGCGCCTCGCAGTACTGGTGGAAGGGAAAGGTCGTCGAGGCGAACGAGGCGATCGTCCTCTTCAAGACCGTGCCGAAGCGCGCGGGGGCGCTGTTCGCCTATCTCCGGGCCCATCACCCGTACGCGGTTCCCGAGATCTTGGAGATCGACCTCCCGCGGGTCGACGACGGCTACCTACGCTACCTCGCCCGGACGATCGACGCCGAGGCGCCCCCGCCGCCGCTCGGCGGCGGTTCTACGCGTCGGGCAGCACCGCGAGACCGGGGAGCTCGAGCCCCTGGACGAACTCGAGCGCGGCACCGCCTCCGGTCGAGAGGAACTGGAACGCCCCCGTGACCCCCAGGTCCCGGGCGAGCCGGGCCGAGTCGCCGCCGGCCCCGACGCGGTAGCCGGGCGCCCCGACGAGCGACCCCAGGACGGTCCGGGTCCCGTCGGCGAACCGCGGATCCTCGGCGCGGCCGAGCGGGCCGTTCCAGAAGACGGTCCGGGCGGGCCGGAGGGCGGCGACGAACGCCGCCCGCGTCGCGGGCCCGACGTCCTGGACGACGGCGTCGTCCGGGATTCCGTCGACGGGATACGTTTCGGCCTCCGACCGGCCGGGCCGCTCCACGACGACGTCGGTCGGGAGGAGCACCTCCGTCCCCGCATCGGCGGCGGCCCGATCGAACGCGTGGACCTCCTCGTCCAGGCCTCCGTCGACGGGGGAGGCGCCCGGGCGGGCGCCCCGGGCGAGCAGGAACGGGTTCGCGAGCGCTCCCCCGATGAGGAGGTGGTCGGCGCGGCCGAGGAAGCTCCGGAGGAGCGGGAGCTTGTCCCGGACCTTCGCCCCGCCGACGAGCACGGCGTACGGGCGCTCCGGCGCGCCGAGGAGGCGCGAGAGCTCGCGGACCTCCCGCTCGACGAGCAGGCCGGCGAACGACGGGAGGCGCTTCGGCACGCCGACGGTCGAGGCGTGGGCCCGATGCACCGTCCCGAAGGCGTCCTCGACGAACAGTTCGCCGAGGCGGGCGAGCTGGGCGGCGAACCCGGGGTCGTTCGCCTCCTCGCCGGGGTGGAAGCGGAGGTTCTCGAGGAGGAGGAACTGCCCGTTCTCGAGCCGCGCGGTGAGCTGGAGCGCCTCGACCCCGACGAGGTCGCCGGCGACCGGGACCGGCTGGCCGAGCAGCGAGCTCAGGCGGCGCGCCACGGGCTTGAGGCTGAACCGGGGGTCCCGGTGGCCCTCCGGACGGCCGAGGTGGCTCATCAGGATCGTCTTCGCGCCGGCGGTCCGGAGGTGGTCGAGCGTCGGCATCGCCTCGACGATCCGTCGGTCGTCCGCGACCTGGCCGTGGGCGTCCAGGGGGACGTTGAAGTCGACCCGCACGAGGACGCGCCGGCCCCGGAGCGGGGCGCTCTGGATCCCCTTCTTGCCGGTCATCGGACGGGCCGAGGAGCGGCCCCCTAAGACGGTTCCGGCTTCGGTTCCCATATCTCGGCCTGCCGGGTCCGGAGCTCCTCGATCGCACGGGCGGTGGCCGGGAGCTCCAGGCGCCGCTCGCGGCCGAGCCGGTAGATCGCCCCCGAGATCGCGTCGACCTCCGTCGGCCGGAGCCGGTCGAGGTCCTGCAGCATGCTCGACCGGTTCTCGGCGGTCGCCCGGACGACGCGCTCCAGGTCGGCGGCCGCCTCCCGGTCCGAGATCGGGACGCCGAGGGCGCGGGCGACCCGGGCCGCCTCCCGCAGCAACGCCTCCGCCTCCCCGCGGTACGGCTCCTCGAGCAGCCGCCCGTTC
>JAJZDF010000102.1 GCA_021828715.1 Thermoplasmata archaeon | reverse complement strand
GCACTCGCGAGGTGCGGCCCTTGAACGCCTTGACCGCGATGTGGGGTGCGGTCTTCGGGTCCACCGACACGAACAGATGGACGTAGTCCGGCATCACCTCCAGCGCAATCACATCCCGATCGCGTTCCCTTGCGACCTCCCGGCTCACCGGCTCGGCTCGGGACTTCACGCCTCCTTTGAGGACCTGCCGACGATACTTGGGGGTCCAAACGAAATGAAGGTCCACGAGGGAGACCGGAGTGCGCTCGTGCCGATACCCCGTGATTCATCTAGAACTCCGAAGGGATCATGCCATCGATTCATCCCGCCTCTACAGAGGTGGGCTTTCTCGATGGGCCACTTTGCAGGGCCGTACCTGTTTAGTACTGGCCGCGCTCGTTCTCCCCCCGCGGGGGAAGCCTCCCCGGGACCGTACGATGCTGCGCGACGGGGAACTGGTTTGCGATGCGTGCCAGGCACGGATCACCCGGCTCACGACCGTTCCGGAGGAGGGGTGGGAGCGAATGCACAATCTCTGCTCCGGCTGCTTCGACCGGCTCTGGGCGACCTCGATCGTCCGAACCGGCTGATCAGTCGACGTCCGGCTGGTTCGTCGACTCCATCAGGTTCTCGTACGGGATCGCCAGTTCGTCCTCGAACCACGCGAGGGCGATGTGCGTCCACGTGAGCGCCAGCAGGACGGAGAGGCCGGGAAGCGCCGTGCCGGCGGGGCTCACGAGGACCGCGCCTCCGGTCAGACGCCGTCCTTCGCGGACCGGCTCGAGGTGGAGTACCTCAGAGCCGTCGAGGTCGGTTACCTGCCACGACGGGAGGAGCAGGCCCGCCAACCGGTGGAGCTGGAACCCGTCCGTGCCGGGGAGGGTGAGGCGGCTACCGCGGAGCTGACCGAGCTCGGGCCCGCCTCCGCCCAGGCGGATCCGGAGGCCGGGGTTGAGGAACCCGTGCCGTTCGACCGTCCAGTGCGCGTCGGCGAGGGTGCCGTCGATCGGGGCCCCGCGTGCGACCGGCCAACGGAGGACCATGAGGTCGGCCGTCGACGCCGAGAGAGTGAACTCTTCGGGAGACTCCGACGTCCGGAGCCAGCGGAGGACGGACCGGTCGACCGACGAAAGCCGTTCTAGGGCCACAAGCGCCCATCACGACGGGGCCAGATAAGGCTCCGGGGCGCGGAGCCCTACCGCTACCCGGGAGATCGCTCGCGCGGCTTCCGGTGGAGCTCCTCTTCGAGGCGATCCAGGTCGTGCAGGACGTCGGCGGTCGGCTCCCCGCGGGTCGTAGAGGGGGTCGGAACCGGAGCCCGTGGGTACTGGGGCATCCGGGCGGGAGGCCCCACATCCCACTCTGCGCGCTCCCCCGGCCGCCCGGCGGAAGGGGACGTGTCTCCTCCGCGGCTGCCTGCGTCCGGAAGCCTGCGGTAGACCTCCGGCGCGGGGCGCCCGAAATCGGGGGAGGGGATGAGGGGGCCTTCCTGCCCCATGGGTTGCGGGGCCGAACGGCGCATTCCCAAGGGAGGGGGGGCATCCCGCCTCCGGCTTTTGGCCCGGGGGTCTGCCGAGGCAGGAGGTGGGCCGACGAGCAGCCAGGCCGCCACCCCCCCCATCGCACAGATGAACCCTACGGCGAGCAGCAGTGCCCAGAGGGCAAAGTATCCGGGACCGTACGTCGGGTCGAGATCGCGGACCACGAGCCCGAGGAGCCCGAAGAAGGCCGCCCCGATCAGCAGCGGAAGTGCCCCCAGGAACTCGGCGCTCCATCCCCCCCGACCTTGGAGGGCCGCCTGCTCGGACCGCATCGCCGTCTCCCCCGCCTCTCTACGGGGGGCCCAGATTCATCAGCATATCGGCGGCGGCGGGTCCCTGCTCCTCGCGGTCCGGGGCGGGTCACCGCGGGGATCTGCCTTCTTGGATACGTATTAATACGTACTAGTGTCTATCCGTGCCCGGCGAGGGGCCATGGTGAGTTCGGTGCCACGAAGGACGGTCTATGCGGCGACGCTGATGGCGATTTTGGCGCTGGCAGGGGGGTGGACGCTTGCCGCCGGCTCGGGCGCCCATACGGGCCCCGCCCAGGCGTCCTCCGTAGTCGTGACGGCTCCGACCGACTTTCGGACCGCCGTGGTGAAGGACACCCAGATGCTGACGGTCTCCCAGGCCCTCATCCTGGGGCTCACCGGCTCCGCGGGCAAGCAGGCCACGGGCCCGTCGCCCGGCAACGGCTTGAATTCGACCGGGTCGACGGCGAACGCCCTGCTCGCGGCGTGCCCGGCGATCTACTGCAGCGCGAACTATTCGGCGGTCGACATGACCAATGCGCTCACCCAGGCGGACAGTGCCTTGCAGGTGATGCTGAACGTGACCCAGGGGCTGCCGGCGACTCCGTCCCCCGCGGTCGGCTTTGACGTCCAGGTGGAGATCATCTACACCGTCGCCTCGGCGCCGCTCACCAATGTCTACGCCTTCGGGACCGGCTACTTCGACTCGGGCGTGAACAGCCTCGCCAGCGGTGTGACGACCCCGGGGCCGACGTTCTACGCGCTCGCCCTGTACGTGGATCTCGGCACGCCCGCGACGAACCTGCCGTCCATCGCCGACGTGGTCGTGACGATGAACCAGTGCTTGGTCGCCACGGTCTGCCCCTAGTCGATCCCGCACGAGCGAACGGCTGACCAACCCCTTCTCCCGTCCCGGGGGCAATGCTCCCGGGACGAAAGTACCTGGCCCAGCCTCCCGGCGAATCCACCGGGCATGGAGCGGTGTTCCGGTGGCCCCCTCCCGGGTGCCGACGCCGGCGTTTCCGGAATCGTTTCCCGGGAGAGGGTTCGAGTGCGAGCGCCCCGGACGGCGGAGGCGTGGCGCGGGGTACACCTCTCGCGCGATCCGGGGGTGCCTCGGCGGGGGCGGGAGCATCCGGGTCACGGCGCCCCAGAGGAGTCCGCCGACCCGACTCGATTCGGGCGGTCGCCCGGGAACGAAGTAGATGCTCCCGCGGCGAGCGGACCGGCGTCCCGGAAGGGGAAACCATGCTCCGGGAGTGAGCCGATAACGCTCTCGCAGCACGGAAGGGCAGCGTCCGCCCCGTCCTCCCCGGCGACGTATCGGGGGCCCGGCTCGCCCTGTGGCCACGGGAGGAAGGGGGGCGCCGGACCCCGCGCGCGGCGAAGAGCGCACGGCGTGCCGTTCCGGGCATCGGCTCCCCAGGGGACGGGCTCCACGCCGCCCCCCTCCTATCGACCCACGGAGCCGTTCTCACTGCCCCGGTAGGTCGAACGAGGGGTCGTCCCCGGCGGATAGGCCTAAGTGGCGCCCCGCCTCGGGGGGACGATGGCATCCCGGAGCGCCCGCCATGCCTCGCGGCGGGAGTTCGACCGGGAAGCCCCGGGGTACGACCGCACCGCGGCGGCCTCGATGCCGGGGTACTCCGACCTGCATCGTGCGCTGCTGGGCGGGATCCCGTTCTTGCCGACCCGGTCGTTCCGGGTGCTGGAGCTCGGGGTCGGAACCGGGACGTTCACGGCGCTCCTCCTCGCCCAGTTTCCCCATGCCGAGGTCTTTGCCATCGACCTGTCGCCCCGAATGATCGCCCGCGCCCGGACGAAGCTGCGGACGGAGCGGCACCGGGTCCAGCTGATCGCTGGCGATCTGGGCGAGTTCCCGGAAGAACGGTTCGACGCTGTCGTCTCCGCCCTGGCGATCCACCATCTCTCCGACCCGAAGAAGTGGAAGTTGTTCCGCCGGGTCCACCGGGCGCTGACCCGCGGGGGATTCTTCGGCGACGCGGACGACCATCTGCCGGAGGACCCCCTCTTCGACCAACGGTACTCCCAGATGGCCGCTTCCCTTTCCGCGGAACCCCAGTCGGGGGCGCGGTGGGCGACGCTCCAGGAGGTCTGGCACGCGCACGAGCGCTTCGATCACCCGTGCACGCTCAGCGCCGAGACCGAGGCGCTCGGCCGCGCGGGATTCGCCCATGTCGGGGTCCCGTGGCGGTTCTTCGGGCAGGCGGTCGTCTGGGCCTATAAGTGATTTCCTCCTCCTTTCTGGGGAGGCAGAGGCGAGGCGCGGTGCTG
>JAJZDF010000101.1 GCA_021828715.1 Thermoplasmata archaeon | reverse complement strand
CATGGCGCAGAAGCCGCACCTGAACATCGTCTTCATCGGCCACGTCGACCACGGGAAGTCCACGACCGTCGGACGCCTGCTTCTGGACACCGGCTACATCCGCCAGGAGGAGATCGACAAGTTCCGGGCCGAGGCCGAGGCGAAGGGGAAGGCGACGTTCGAGTTCGCCTGGGTGATGGACGACCTCAAGGAGGAGCGGGAGCGGGGCGTCACGATCGACATCGCCCACCGCCGCTTTGACACCCAGAAGTACTACTTCACGATCATCGACGCGCCCGGCCACCGCGACTTCGTCAAGAACATGATCACGGGGACGAGCCAGGCCGACGGGGCGGTGCTCGTCTGCTCGGCGGCGGAAGGGGTCCAGGAGCAGACGCGGGAGCACATCTTCCTGTCCCGGACGCTCGGGATCACCCAGATGGTCTGCGCCATCAACAAGATGGACCGCCAGGAGGTGAAGTACTCCGAGGCGAAGTTCAACGAGGTCAAGGAGGACCTCACGAAGCTCCTCAAGAACGTCGGGTTCAAGATCGACACCCAGATCGTCTTCGTCCCGATCTCGGCGTTCAAGGACGACAACATCAACAAGGCGAGCCCCAACATGACGTGGTACAAGGGGCCGACGCTCCTCCAGGCGCTCGACAACCTCAAGGTCCCCGAGAAGCCGACCCAGAAGCCGCTCCGCCTCCCGGTCCAGGACGTCTACACGATCACGGGGATCGGCACCGTGCCGGTCGGCCGGGTCGAGACCGGCCTCCTCAAGGTCGGCGAGAAGATCGTCTTCATGCCCTCGGGAAAGTCGGGCGAAGTGAAGACGATCGAGATGCACCACGAGGCCGTCACGCAGGCCGAACCCGGCGACAACGTCGGGTTCAACGTCCGCGGGATCGACAAGAACGACATCCGCCGCGGGGACGTGGCGGGTCCGGCATCGAACCCCCCGACGGTCGTCGAGAGCTTCACCGCGAACATCCAGGTGCTGAACCACCCGAGCGTGATCACCGCCGGCTACACCCCGGTCTTCCACTGCCACACCGCCCAGGTCGCCTGCGAGTTCACGGCGCTCCTGAAGCGCCTCGATCCCAAGACCGGCCAGGTTGCGGAGGAGAACCCCCAGACCCTCAAGACGGGGGACGCGGCGGTCGTGCAGATCACGCCGAAGCGCCCGCTCGTCCTCGAGAAGTACAAGGAGTTCCCCCAGCTCGGCCGCTTCGCCGTCCGCGACATGGGCCAGACGGTCGCCGCGGGCGTCGTCGTCGACGTCAAGAAGCGCGAGTGATCCGTTCGGTACGTGCGTAGTCGGGATTGAAGGGGAGGCTATCGACCGATGCAGAAGGCGCGGATCTCCCTGAGCGGGACCGATGCCCGGAAGATCGACTCGATCTGCAAGATCATCAAGGAGATCTCGACCAAGACCGGGGTCGAGATCGCCGGCCCGATCCCCCTGCCGACGAAGAAACTCCGCGTCCCGGTCCGCAAGGGCCCGGACGGGGGCGGCACGAGCACGATCGACCACTGGGAGATGCGAATCCACAAGCGGCTCATCGACCTCGCCGCCGACGAGCGGGCCCTCCGCCAGGTGATGCGGATCCAGGTCCCCGACGGGGTCAATATCGAGATCGTCCTGACCGGGTAGGCGCGTGTTCGCGCCCCGGACCGGGGTCCCGCTGCTGCTCGCCGCGCTCCTCCTCGCGGCGCTCGGCGTCTTCCTGGCGGTCCACCGGCCCCCGGTCGCGGGGGCCGCCGACGCGGGCTGGGTCGTCCTGGTCGCGGGGTGGGCGTTCCTCGCGGCGTTCTTCCGGGACCCGGAGCGGCCGGCCGGCGAAGGGATCGTCTCCGCCGCGGACGGACGGGTCCGGGACGTGCGGACGATCGACGGCGAACTCCTCGTCTCGGTCTTCATGAACGTCTCGAACGTCCACGTGAACCGCCTTCCCTGGGACGGACGCTTCGTCGAGGTCGACGACGGAGGAGCGGGGCACCGGGCGGCGTACCGGCCCGACGCGTGGCGCAACGTATCCCGCAGCTACCGGCTCGAGACCGACCTCGGCCCCGTGCGGATCGTCCAGATCACGGGGGTCGTCGCGCGACGACTGGTTTCGTTCGTCCGGTCGGGGGAGTCCCGACGCAAGGGGGAGCGGTTCGGGATGATCGTGCTGGGCTCGCGCGTCGACGTCTACCTTCCGGCCGCCCGCGTCGATCCGCAGGTCCGGGTCGGGGACCGCGTCGTGGCGGGACGGAGCACGATTGCCCGGGTGCGCCCGTGACGGACCGGTGGCGTCTCGCGGCGAACCTCGCGACGGCGGCGAACGCCGTCCTCGGGGTCGGCGCGATCCTCTACACGCTCGCCGGCAACCCCCTGTGGGCGATGCTCCTCATCGGCTGCGGGATCGGATTCGACGGGCTCGACGGTCTCCTCTCGCGGCGGAGCCGCGCGCCGCCGTCCCGCTTTGGCCGCGTCGCCGACTCGGTGGCGGACGCGATCACGTTCGGCGCCGCACCGGCCCTGCTCCTCGCCTTCCACACGGCCCACCGGTCGATTTGGGCGCCGTACGCCGAACTCGCCGCCCTGGTCGGCGCCGCCTACCTCGCCGCGGCGCTCGCCCGGCTCGCGTACTTCACGATGCGGGCCTACGCGCGGAAGGACTTCCTCGGCGTCCCGACCCCGCAGAGCGCCCTCGCGGTGACGGTCGCGCTCCTCTTCCACGACGTCCCCGGCTTCCAGTCGGTGCAGCCGGTCGGCGTCCTCCTCGGAGGGACGATCCTCGCGATCCTCATGGTCGCGCCGATCCCGTACCCGAAGATCCGCCGCGGCGCCGCGCTCCGGTGGCCGATGGTCGCGACCGCGGCCGCCGCGGCCCTCGCCCTCGTCCCGCTCCAGTTCCGGCCCGGGGTCGGCTCGCCGCTCTACGACCTGTCGTACGCCGCCGCGCTCGCGATGCTGGTCGGGGTCGCCGCCTACTACGTGATCGGGCCGTTCACCGTGCCCCGTTCGCCGCCGCGCGCGGAGCTCCGGGCATGAGCGGGCCGGGCATCCACGGCACGCGTCTCTCGGCGCGGGAGGGGCTGCTCTTCGAGGCCGGGATCAAGCTCGGCGGGATCTTCCACCAGTACCTCGGCATCCCCGTCGCCCCCCGGACGGCTCCGGGTCTGGCCCGGGCGATCGAGGATGCGGTCCGGCTGCAGCCGTACGTCGAAGCGGTCGAAGTCCGCGTCGACCCGGCCCGGGGCGGCCCGACCGGGCGGGGGCGGTTCGCCTATCGGTACCTCACGGCGGAGATGCTGACGGCCCGGGTCCGCCTCCGCGCCGGGACGACCCGGGTCGTGGCCCGCCTCGCCTTCGAGCCCGCCCTGCGTTACCCGCTGATGCGGGTCGACGCCGCGACCGCTACCCGCGCTGGGCGATCGGCACGTACGGGAGGTCGACCGGCCCGACGTACTTCGCCGTCGGCCGGATCAGCCGGAGGTCGTCGTACTCCTCGAGGACGTGCGCGGTCCAGCCGGCGACGCGGCTCGCGGCGAAGATCGGCGTGAACAGGTCGGGCGGGAAGCCGATCAGGGTGTAGACCGACCCCGAGTAGAGGTCGACGTTCGGGTAGAGCCCCTTCTCGCGGTGGACGACCTCCTCCACGGCGCGCAGGAGTTCGTAGTAGTGCAGGTCCCCTTGCGCCTCCCCCATCCGGCGGGACCAGTCCCGCAGGATCGTCGCCCGCGGGTCCTCGACCTTGTAGACCCGGTGGCCGAATCCCATGATCCGCTCGTGCTTGGCGAGCCGTGCCTTGACGACCGCCTCCGCGCGATCGGGGGTCCCGATCTCGTCCAGCAGCTCCATCACCCGCTCGTTCGCGCCGCCGTGGAGCGGCCCCTTGAGCGCCCCGACGGCGCTCGTGATCGCGCTGTAGAGGTCGCTCAAGGTCGAGGCGGTGACCCGCGCGGCGAAGGTGGAGGCGTTCAGCTCGTGGTCGGCGTGGAGGATGAGGGCGACGTCGAGGCCGCGCGTCTCGAGCTCGCTCGGCTCGCGGCCCAGCAGGGCGTAGAGCAGGTAGGCCGCCGCCGAGAGGTCGGGGCGG
>JAJZDF010000100.1 GCA_021828715.1 Thermoplasmata archaeon | reverse complement strand
GCGGGTCGGAAGCGGCCGCCCCCCGCTCCTTGAGCTTCTCGACCAGCGCCGCCTTCCCGGTGTGCTTTCCCAGGATCATCTGTCGCGCGCGGCCGACGACCTCGGGCTGGAGCGGCTCGTACGTGAGCGTGTGCGCGAGGATGCCGTGCGTGTGGATGCCGGCCTCGTGCGAGAAGGCGTTGTAGCCGACGAGCGCCTTGTTCGCCGCGATGGGTACCCCCGAGATCTCCTCGACCAGCTGCGACAGCTCATACAACCGCTCGGTCCGGATCCCGGTCCTGACGCCGTAAAGCGCTTCCAGGCAGAGGACGACCTCCTCGAGCGCGGCGTTGCCGGCTCGCTCGCCGAGCCCGTTCACGCAGACGTGGGGGGCGCGGGCGCCGTTCTCGACCGCGGTGAGGGTGTTGGCGGTGGCGAGGCCGAAATCGTTGTGGCAGTGGACCGAAAGGTCGGCCGGGTGGACGCGGCGCTCGAACTCGCGGAGGTACCACCGGAACGTGAGCGGGGTCATGATCCCCACCGTGTCGGAGACGACGAGCCGATCCGCCCCCTCCTCCTGGACCGCGGTGTAGAGGCGCTCCACGAAATCGAACGGGGCGCGGACGGTATCCTCCGTCACGAACGCGACGTGGAGGCCCGCGGCCTTGGCCTGCCGGACCGTCGCCCGGCTCGCCGCCAGCACCTCGTCCTGTGTCAGCTTGAGCTTGTAGCGCAGGTGGACGTTGCTCGCCGCGACGAAGATCGCGATGTGCGTCGCCCCGCTGCGGACGACCGCGTCGACGTCGCCCGGCACCGTCCGGGCCGCCCCGAGGACCTTCGCCCGGAGCCCGGCGTGGGCGAGGAGCGAGACCGCGCGAGCCTCCTCGGAAGAGACGACCGGGATACCCGCATTGAGGAGCGGCACGCCGATCTCGGAGAGGAGCTCCGCGATCCGCAGCTTCTCCTCGGGGGAGAAGTGGACCCCCGGCATCTGCTCGCCGTCGCGCAGGGTCTCGTCCCAGAGGACGACCTCGGTCGGGATCCTCCGCTCGGCCGCCGTCGCGGCGTGGTAGTTCTCGACCAAGGGGGCAGCGTCCATCGGCCTTTCCACCCGCCGAGGCGAATTAACCTTTGTCGCGCGGGCCCTCCCCGGCCGGCGCGCGGCGGGCCTCGGGCCAGCGGTAGAGGTAGACATCGGCCGCGGGATCGTAGGCGGCGGGGGACCAGCCCGGGACCGGGTGGCAGTGGCTCGCCACCCGCGCACCGTCCCGCAGCTCCGACTCGAACTTCGGTCGGAGGCGGGCCATGGCCCCCGGCCAGAGGAACGCCGTCACGACCGTCGCGGGGCGGAAGTCGAGATGGAAGAGGTTCCCCCATCGCAGCTCGATCCGCTCCGCGGCGGGACCGGTCGCCCGCCGGAGGCGGAGGACCAGGAGGCGGATCGGCTCCACCTCGACGCCCAGGACGCGGGCCCCGCAGCCCCGGGCGGCCCGGAAGACGATCGCCCCGGTCCCCGCCCCGAGATCGTAGACGACGTCCCCCGGGCCCACCGCCGCGAGCCGCAGCATGGCCCGCACGGCGTGACGCGGGGTCGGCTGGTAGCCGGCGCCGAAGACGAACGAAGCGAAGACAAAATAGGCGATCGCGGCGAGGACGAGAAGGAGGAGCGCATACCAGAGCTCGAACTCGAGCGCCATTCCCTTACCGCGCCCGGTACCGGTCCCGGTACAGACGGTCCGCCGCCGACGCCGGGTCGATCCCGCGGGCCGCGACGCGATCGAGCAGGTCCCGGAGCTCCCGGTCGCGCTGGAGGCGACCGACGACGTCCCGTCCCACCCGCTCCCGGACCCTCTCGGCGATCTCGTGGGCGAGGCGCCTCCGCTCCCCGGTCGCGCGGGCTCCCGAGTCATCGAGGAACCGCTCGTGGGCCTCGATCGCCGCCCAGAGTTCGTCCAGCCCCATCGGCGCCGTCGTCGACGTCCGGACGATCCGCGGGCTCCATCCGTCGGCCGAGCGGCCGAGGGACGCGAGCTCGCTCAGGTCCCGGGCGGCCCGTTCCGCCCCCGGAAGATCGGACTTGTTGACATCGAAGACGTCCGCGATCTCGAACAGGCCGGCCTTGAGCGTCTGGACCTCGTCCCCGAGGTGCGGCACCAAGACGACCACGCTGGTCGTCGCGACCTCGCGGATCGCGACGTCGACCTGGCCGGAGCCGACCGTTTCGACGAAGATCAGGCTGAAGCCGGCGGCCTCGAGGAGGCGGGCCACCTCCCGGGTCGCCGCCGAGATCCCGCCCGCCTCGCCGCGACTCGCCATCGATCGGAAGTAGACCCCGTCGTCGTCCGCCCGCCGCTCGAGCCGTATCCGGTCGCCGAGTACCGATCCCCCGGAGAACGGGCTGGACGGGTCGACCGCGATGGCGCCGACGCTCCGTCCGGCGGCGCGGAGGCGGCCGATGAGCGCGCTGAGGAGGCTCGACTTGCCCACCCCGAGGGGCCCGGTGAGCCCGATCACCGGGACGTGACCGGTGCGCGGATACAGGGCCCGTACGACCGGCCGGGCGGCCGGGTCCCCGTTCTCCACGGCGGTGATCGCCCGGGCGAGGGCCCGGCGGTCGCCGGCGACGATGGAACGGGCCGCCGGCGGGAGCCGGGGCGCCCCGCTCATGCGGGACCGCGGGCGAGCCGCTGGGCCGTCGCGACGATCTCCTCGAGCGACGTGCCGGGGCCGAAGATTGCGCGGACGCCGGCCTTCTTGAGGCGACGGGCGTCGTCGTCGGGGATGATCCCGCCCGCAAAGACCGGAATGCGCTGGGCCTTCTCCTGGCGCAGCAGCGTCAGGATGCGGGGGAAGAGCGCCATATGGGCCCCGGAAAGGATCGAGAGCCCGATCAGGTCCACGTCTTCCTCGACCGCGGCGCGAACTACCTCCTCCGGGGTCTGCCGGAGGCCGGCGTAGATGACCTCCATGCCCGCGTCGCGGAGCGCGCGGGCGACGACCTTGGCCCCGCGGTCGTGCCCGTCCAGTCCGGGCTTTGCGATCAAAACGCGGATCGGCCCCGTCTTCGTCCGGCGGACCATAGCGCTCCGTCCCGAGGGACCGGGACGAAAAAGGCTTGCCCCCCGCGGCGGCTAGCGGGCCAAGAGGAGGTCGAGGACGACATTTCCCGCCAAGAGCGCGGCAATCGCCCCGGCCAGGAGGAAGATCACGAACGGGAGCTGGGGGCCGACCCGGACCCGGGTCCGGCCCGCCCGCTCGAGGTCGGAGGCGATATTTCGCCGCCAGGCCGCGTCCTGCTCCGAGGTCTCGATCGCCTCCTCGGCGGCGCGGTCTATCGGGACCTCGGGGTCGCGGACCCAGACCCAGCGGCGCGGCAGCTCGGCGACCGGGATCGTGAAGGTGGTGAAGCCGTCCCGCCAACGGAACTCGTGGCGGAGCCCGTTCCGTACGGCGAGCGCGATAGGAACGACCACGGCCAGGAGAGCGGCGTCCAGCAGCAGATTCACGGCGAACGGCAGGAGCCCCGCCACCGGGACGGCCCCGGCCGGCAGGGGCAGGAGCGGCGGGGCAAAATACGGCACCACGAGTCCCGCGACCATCACCGCCTTCGCGTCGGCGCCCCCGAAGAGGATCCCCGCCTCGAACAGCCCCCGGGCGAAGATCGTCGTGAGCACGACCGCGACGACCGGGAGGGGGACCCCCGCCGGACCGATCCCGAGGCGGACGACGAGCGTCCCGATCGTCGCCAGGACGCCGGCATAGACGACCGCTTCGACCGCGTTCGCCCGTCCGCCGTCGGCGAACCCGGCGTCCCAAGGCAGCAGGTGTTCCAGCACGAATCCGCTCGCGAGCACCCAGAGGGCGACGCCCACCGGACCGCCCGACGCGAGCGACGTCGCGCCGAGCACGGCCCCAGCGACCGCGACCGCGATCCACCAAAGGTCCGGGACCTCCCGGGCCTTCAGGTCGAGCACCCCGGCGACCGCGAAGGCCCCGAGCACGATGCCTCCTCCTGCCGCCGACCAGTCGAGCGCGGAGAGCGGCATCCCGAACGGCCCCTCGGTCCCGACGCGGCCCCCCCTTGATAAGAGCGAG
>JAJZDF010000099.1 GCA_021828715.1 Thermoplasmata archaeon | reverse complement strand
GGCCGCTGCGCCGCCGCCGCCCGGCGTCGGCGTGCGCGCCGCGAGGCGGTCGGTGAACGACGCGAGCGACTCCGCGGCGGCCAGGGCGTCGACCGCCCGAACCTTCCGCTCGAGGACCGTCGCGCGGTCGAAACGATGCAATTGGAGGTAGTACTCCGCCGCGTCCAGGAGCGCGTCCTCCGGGACGAGGCCGACGATCTCGGATTCCTCCGGGGCGATCCCGTAGCGCTGGGCCTCCCGGCGGACCGCCTCGAACGCCCGGTGGATCGGGGTCACCCGGTAGTCGGTGAGGTTCATCGATACCTGGGCGCGGTTCCGCTCCGCGATCTCGAAGCCGAGCGCCTTCACCTCGGGGAGGCCGCCGTCCCGGGCCCGGACCGCCTTCGCGATCCGCTTCGCAAGGGCGACATCGGGCGACGTCAGGTAGACGTTGTAGGCGATCAGCACCGGACGGGCGCCGATCGCGACCGCGCCGGCGGTCGGGTGGACCTTCGGCGCCCCGAAGTCGGGGGCGCGCGCGGGATCCGAGCCGATCGACTCCCGGATCCCCTCGAACTGTCCCTCGCGCACCTTCGCGAGGTCGGTCCGCTCGGGACGGCGGGCCGCCCGGGCGTAGAGGTAGACGGGAATGCCGAGCTCCCGGGCGACGCGCTCCCCCAACCGTTCGGCGAGGCGCACCGCCTCGTCCATCGTCGCGGGGCCGAGGGGAACGAACGGGACGACGTCGGTCGCGCCCATCCGGGGATGCTCCCCGCGGTGCTGGGTGAGATCGATGGTCGCCGTGGCGACCTGCATCATCCGGAAGACGGCATCGAGCAGCGCGTCGCCGTCCCCTACGAGGGTGATCACGCTGCGGTGGTGGTCCGCGTTCCGTTCGACGTCGAGCACGGTGACGCCCGGGACCTCCCGGGCCGCCCCGGCGATCCGTTGTACCTTCGCCTCGTCCCGTCCTTCGGAGAAGTTCGGGACGCACTCGAACCGGCTCACGGCTCCCCCCCGAACGCTTCCAGGAGGGTCTGATGTCCCTTCGCCTCCGCCGGCGTCGCGGACGGCTTCGGGCGGGTCCGGGCGCGGGCGATCGCCCCCTTGACCCGCGCCTCCGAGAATCCGTGCCCGTCGACCAGGAGGCGGAGCACGGCCTCTTCGTGGACCGGGCCGAACGGGGGCAGGGGGGCGTCGCTCGCCGCGGGGTGACGGAAGATCTCGGCGACCGCCGTGCCCTCCTCCCGGTCGATCCCTACCCGATCGAGGGAGGGGCCGAAGCCGAGATGCTCCCGGACGAGCTTGAGCGCCTTCTTCGGACCGTAGCCCGTGGCTCCGGCATTGAAGTCGGTCCCGACGACGATCCCGAGGAGGATCAGTTCGTCCCCGGAGATCCCGAGCCGGCCGAGGAGTTCCTCCCGGTCCACGATCTGGGCACTGGGCGACGCCCCGCCCCGGGCGCGGGCGGCGAGCCCCCGTACGAGCCTCGGCGCGCCGAAGAGGAGGCTGTCGTAGTCCTCGGACGCCGCACCCCAGACGGCGCCCCGCGCCGCCATGACCGCTGCCTGGGCTTCCCCCTCGCCCGGCGCCGCTACGGTCGGGACCCCGAGCGTCCCGAGCAGTTCCACGAGCTCCTCGACCATCGGGCGGGTCAGACGCGAGGTCTGCGCCGCCTTGCGGCGGGCGGTCTCGAGGTCGCCGGCGGCGAGCGCCTCCTGGTACGCCGCCTCCGCCTTCTCCTTCATCTCGACCCGCTGCCGGATCGTCCCGGCCTTTCGGTCCGGGGGTTTCCCGTCGAACACCCAGACCGGGAGGACCCCCTGACCGAGCAGCGACGTGGTGCGGTAGAACGCCCCCATCAGATGGCTCGTCACGCGGCCCTGAGCGTCGGTAAAGAGCTGCCCGTCCCGCTGACGGATCGTCGCGAGGAACTGGTAGACGGCGTTGTAGCCGTCGACCGCCAGCGCACGGCCGGCGAGGGCCTCCCACGGGATCTCCTGCGCCTCGACCAGGTCGCGGAGGGGAAGCCCCACGTCAGCCAACGAGCGGCGCCGAGTACTTGGGCCTATCGCGGCGGGGGAACGCAGAGCCGGGTCCCCGCACGGCTAAAGGGAGGCAGGGCCTCGGTCCCGCCGGTGGTCCGAGATGGAGTACGAGTGGAAGGACGAAGGACCCAGCGAACTTCTCCCCGGGCCGGGGGCGGTGCTGCTCTCGTGCTTCCCGAGCGCGGGACTGGCGACGCTCGTCGCCGGGCACTACATGATCCGCACGCTCCAGATGCCCCGGGTCGGACGGTTCGGGTCGGCCGACCTGCCGCCGATCGCGGTCGTCCAGAACGGGGAGGTCAACCCGACGATCCGCGTCTACGGCAGCCGCGGCCTCGGGCTGGTCCTCTCCGAGTTCCCGCCGACGCCCGCCCAGGCGACCGCCGTGGCCCGGACCCTTCTGGAAGGGGCGAAGCGGCGGAAGTTCCGCATGATCGTCTGCCTCGAGGGGGTCGTCCCCCACCCGGCGGACGGGGAGGAGCCGCAGGCGGCCACGGCCCCCCCCGACGAGTCGATCTGGGCGGCGTATTCCACTCCCGACGCCCACGTACGCGCGGCGTTCGAGGGCGCCCGGGCGCATGCCCTCGAGGACGGCGTCATCGGCGGGGTCTCCGGGGCCCTGCTCGTGCAGGGGATCGGGGAGCAGATCCCGATCGTGACGCTGCTCGTCAGCGCCCGCGTCGCCGAGGGGATACCGGACAACCGGGCCGGGGCCGCGCTCATCGAGACGCTCGATCGCGTCCTCCCCGAATTGCGGATCGACACGAAACCGCTGCGCGAGCAGGCCGAAGAGATCGAGCGGATGTTGCGGGCCGCCCTCCAGCGGCGGCCCGGCGGCACGACGGCCCCGGAGGACGGCTCGGGCCCCGACAGCTCGAAGAGCCCGGGGATGTACGGGTAGGTCCGCCCCGCTACGGGCCGGCCGCCCGGTCGCCGAAGGAGCCGGTGTAGCTCGAGAGGTAAAAGGTCCCCAAGAGCATCACGCCGAGCAGGACGAAGATCGACAGCGGGTTCGAAGAGAAAAAGGCGACCGTCACGCCCATCAATACTGCCGGGAGCACCAGCAGCAGGAGCACGGTGTAGTGCCGCCCGTCCATCGTCCCGAGCGGAGCCGGCACCCTTGATAAAGTTGCGGGAGCCGTTCCGGACCGGGGACGGGGGCGGCCCGGAGCGCCCCCGAAGGCGGGCCTACCGGGCCTCGGCCGCCGGGAAGGGGCGGTCGATCTCGAACGTAAGCTCCACGTCCGGGCCGCCGCCCAGACGGGCGGCCGGAAGCAGAGGGGGCATCTCGGGTGCGGGAACCGCGGCCGGAACGGGGAGCCCGAGAGCGGGCAGTTCCGACTCCGGGAGCGCGTTCATCGGCACGAGGTGGACGGTACCGGCGTCGCGGGCGGCCGCCAAGACCGCCTCGGACGGCGCGAGGTAAGCGCTCTCGATGTGCTGCTGGATGATCTCGGCCCAGTGGTCGGCGACCTTGGCGAACGCCATGCCTCCGAACCCGGCCACGAGCGACTCGTTGTCGAGGGTGCGGAGCGACGCCCGGCCCTGCTCGCGCTTGTCGGTGAACGCCTCGACGAACGAAAGCCGGGCGAGGGCCCGGTCCGCGAGGGCTCGGCGTTCTCCTTCGCATCGGAACGGCCGGATCACGAACGCGCTCACGACCTCTGCGTTCCGGCTCGCTACCTCCAGGAGGTACGGCAAGGCACCGCTGCCCGCCCCTCCGCCGAGACTGCCGACGACGATCACGAACGTGGCGCCCCGGAAGATCCGGTCGAGCGCGGGCTGGGCGGCGCGCGCCAGGACCCCGCCGACGATCGGCGAGCCTCCCGTGTCCCCCTCCGGGCCGGAGTCCGGCCCGAGATAGACGCGGCGGTCGAATTCGTCCAGCCCCTGGACGGTCGGGTCGCAATTGATCGCTACAGTCTCCAGGTGACGGATGTGGCGCCGCGCGATCCGGCTCGCCACGCGGATCCCTCCGCCACCGACGCCCGCTAGGACGAACCGCACGTCGTGGCCCAGTCTCAACTGGCCCGTCCATGCGTCGGGG
>JAJZDF010000098.1 GCA_021828715.1 Thermoplasmata archaeon | reverse complement strand
GGTTATGGGCCCAGTCGGATTTGAACCGACGACCTCCCGGTTATCAGCCGGGTGCTCCAGCCAGCCTAAGCTATGGGCCCTCGCCGTTCGGCACCGGGTCGGGGAGATACGTCTTTCGCTGAACCCCGACGCGGCGGGGATGGCGGCCCTCTCGCACCCGCAGGACCCATCCGCCCAGGGCGGTCTCCGGCGGTATATGAGGCGCTCCCGAATGGACGGTCCCGGTGTCGTGTCCTTCCGAGACGCCCGCACCGTTCGAGCCGTACCGGGTCAAGGCGGTCGAGCGGCTGCCGAACCCCACGGCCCCCGAACGCGAGGCGGCGCTTGACCGAGCCCACTACAACCTCTTCCAGCTTCGGTCGGACGAGATTCGGATCGATCTCCTGACCGATTCCGGGACCTCCGCGATGAGCGACCGCCAGTGGGCCGCGATGATGCTGGGCGACGAGTCGTACGCCGGCAGCCGGAACTTTGCCCACTTCGAGGCGGTCGTCCGCGAACTGACCGGCTTCCCGCACATCCTTCCGACGCATCAGGGCCGCGCCGCCGAGAACCTCCTCTTCTCGACGCTCTGCCGGCCCGGCTCGGTGATCCCCAACAACATGCACTTCGACACGACCCAGGCGCATATCCTCCACAACGGGGGCCGCCCCGTGAACGTGGCGGCAGCGGCGGCGTACGACCCCGACCTCGAGGCCCCGTTCAAGGGCGATGTGGACGTCCCTTCCCTCACCCGCCTCCTCGACCGGGAGGGACGGGAGAAGGTGCCGCTCGTGATGGTGACCATCACGAACAACACCGGCGGCGGCCAACCGGTGTCGCTCGCGAACGTCCGGGAGGTCTCGAAGGTGGTGCACGCTCGCGACATCCCCCTGTACCTCGACATGTGCCGGTGGGCAGAGAACGCCTTCTTCGTCCGGGAACGGGAGCCGGGGATGCACGACTGGTCGATCCCGCGGATCGGCCGCGCCTTCTTCGACCTCGCCGACGGCGCCACGATGAGCGCCAAGAAGGACGGTCTCGTCAACATCGGCGGTTTCGTGGCCACCCGGGACCCCCACGTGGCCGAGCGGCTCAACGAAGCGCAGATCCTGTTCGAGGGATTCACCACCTACGGGGGACTCGCGCGACGCGACCTGGAGGCGATGGCAATCGGCCTCCAGGAGGCGACCGAACTGGAGTACTTGGAGCACCGGATCGCCCAGATGCGGTACCTCGCCGGTCGGCTCCAGGCTGCCGGGGTGCCGATATTCCGGCCGGTCGGGGGCCACGCGGTCTACCTCGACGTCCGGCGGTTCCTGCCGCACCTTTCCGAGGAAGAACTTCCCGGCCAAGCGCTCGTAGTCGAGATCTACCGCGAAGGGGGGATCCGCACGGTCGAGGTCGGTTCCCTCATGTTCGGCAAGGAGGGGAACGAGAACGGACGTAGCCTCGAGCTCGTGCGGCTCGCGGTCCCGCGGCGGGTCTACAGCGCTGCCCAGCTCGCCTTCGTCGCGGAGACGGTCGGCCGCGTCTACGCCCGACGGAACGCAATCCGGGGACTCCGCTTCACCCACCGCCCGGAACGCCTCCCCCACTTCACGGCCCGGTTCGCGCCGCTGGGGGAACGGGTGTCGACCGCCCCGTAGGGCCCCGGCACGCTTTCAGAACCGGGCGATGCTCCCGGTGGAGAGGGCCCGGCGCTCGAAGTAATCCCAGCAGGCGATCGAGAGCCCGATCGAGACGATCCCCGAGATCGCGACCGCGGCCCACAGGAGGGCGAGGGACCCGAGGGCCGTCCCGTCGATGGCCGCGCGGATCGCGGCGAGACCCCAGGTGAGGGGCAGCGCGTCCCCGAGGTACTGCAGCACCGGCGGGAGGTTGGAGAGGGGGAAGTTGACCCCCGAGAGCAGCAGGCCGACGAACAGGAAGATGTTCCCGAGGATGATGGACGTCCGCAGGTAGAGCGCCACCCCGCCAAGCAGGAGGCCGAAGCCGACCATCGCGAACGCCGTCAGCACCACCGAGACCACGAGGCCCGGAACCGTCGCCGCCGGGATCGACACTCCGAAGAAAAGTGTCGCGTAGAGGAGCCCGACGGTAACCGTGGCGAGGGATGTGAAGATCGGGATCAGCCCCCGGCCGAGGTAGAGGGCGAGGCGGCCGGCCGGCGACACGAGCAGGTGCTCCATCGTTCCCTGCTGTTTCTCATGGTCGGTCGTCTGACAGACCGAGAAGACACTCGAATAGGTCACGGTGGCGACCGCGTTGCCCAGCGCCGTGTACGCGATGGCGGACGCCCCGCCGCCTCCGAGCTGTACAACGAACGCGAAGAAGACCATCTGGGTCAGCGGGATGACGAAGATCGTGCCAAGGACGAAGTCGAGCCGCATGAAACCGAGGCTCGTCCGTGGGGCGAGGACGGCGTTCGCCCAGAACGTCCGGCCGAACGTCGGGCGGTTCGGGGCGGGAGCGAGCGGGGTTCCCATCGCCGGCACGAACCCTCCTCAGTAGTCCGACATGTCCCCGACCTCGAGGATATGCCGCTCGACCCGGGCGAAGACCGTGCCGGCGATCCCGAGGTAGGCGGCGGTGGTGACGAGCGCGCCCACCACGTCCCACTCCCACCCCCAGGAGAAGCCCGTGTAGCCGGGGATGGAGACGTAGCGCAGCGCATCGAGCGCCCAGGTGGGGGGAAAGAGGAGGGCGATCGGGTTCGTCCAGAACGGCAGCAGCACGACCGGGAACATGCAGCCGGTACCGACGTAGAACGCGAACTCGCCGATGTTCTGGATGAAGCCCGCGTACCGGGTGTAGACGTACGCCGCCGCGAAGACGACGCCCACGGACGCGAGGGTGACCATCACGAACAGGAACAGCAGTACGAACGCGACGGGATTCGGAAGGGCCGGCGGTCCGCCGGCCGCCGCCACGACGACCACGTAGACGATGAGACCTCCGAACAGCCCGGCAACCACGTTCCATACGATGCGGCCGAGCACCACGTAGAGGTACGGGGCGGGCGCCTGGATCGTCGGCTCGAGGGTGCCATATTCCCGGTCCTGACCGGTCGCCCAGCCGCTCCCGTAGAGCGTCTGGCCCCACATGCTCATCATCCCGGCGCCGAGAATCGCATACGTCAGGAAGTACGGGCCGGCGCCTCGGAACAGTTCGAACGAGACCAGCCCGAAGATCACGGGCGCGATCATTGACGGCACCAGCCACTGGGGGTCGGCGATGAACTGGAGGAGCGACAGCCGGAGCGACGCGGTCGTTGCCCTCCGGCGGCTCACGCCCACGACGTGGGCCGTCGTCATGCCGCCTCCTCCTCGACCAGATCGAGGTAGACATCCTCGAGGGAGGTCCGCCGTTCCCGTACGGAGAGCTCGGGGTGCCCCGGAACGGCCTCCGCCACGCGCTCCGGTGTCGTCTCGCCGGTCCGGATGCGCATCGTCAGGCGGACCCGGGGCCCGAACTCCTCGCTGGCGACCTTCGACACCCCCGGCAGGGTGCGGAGGCGCTCGAGCTCCCGGTCCTCAAAGCCGTACGCCTCGACCTCGATGGTCCGGTCGCCGCCGACCCGGTGTCGGAGGCCGGCGATCGTGTCGTTGGCGACGATCGACCCCTGGGACAGGACCGCGAGCCGGGGGCAAAGTTCCTCCGCCTCGAACATGTAGTGCGTCGTGAGGAGGATCGTCACGCCGTCTCCCTCCAGCGAGCGGACCAATTTTCGAGTCTCCCGCGCGCTCTTCGGGTCGAGGCCGATGGTCGGTTCGTCCAGGAAGAGGACCGAGGGCCGGTGCAGGATCCCCCGGGCGATGTGGAGCTTCTGCTTCATGCCGCGGGAGTACTCCTCGACCCGGCGGTCGGCGGCGGCGGCCAGGTCGACCCGCTCGAGGACTTCGTTGATCCGCCGCTCTCGCTCGCCCGGGGGGAGCCCGTAGAGTTCGGCGAAGTAGCGGAGGTTCTCCCGCCCGCTCACCCGGGTGTAGACCCCTCGTTCCCCGCCCAGGACGAGTCCGATGCGGGAGCGGAGCCACTCCGCATCCTTCGTCACGTCGTGCCCCAGTACGCGGGCGGCCCCCGACGTGTACAGC
>JAJZDF010000097.1 GCA_021828715.1 Thermoplasmata archaeon | reverse complement strand
GAGGGCGGCGCCCCGCAGCTCCCAGCGGTAGTACTTCGCCCCCGGGCGCTCCGCTCCGTCGTCGAGGCGGACGCGGTGCCCGGCGGAGAGGAGCCGGCGGGCGACCTCGGCCGCCGTCCGCTCGGGCGCGCCGCCGGCCGCGGCGGAGGGGATCGGGACGATGACGACCTCGTACGGGGCGATCGCCCGCGGGAAGACGGCGCCGCGGTCGTCCCCGTGGACGGCGAGGATCGCGCCCAGGAGCCGCTCCGACAGGCCGAACGTCGTCTGGTGGACGAAGCGGGTGCTCCCGTCGGCCGCCTCGAACCGGATCCCGTACGGGCGGGAGAAGTTCTCCCGGTAATGGTGCACGCTCCCGATCTGGAGCGTCCGCCCGGCGCCGATCGGGATGTCGAGGGCGATCGAGTAGTAGGCGCCGGCGAACTTGTCCCACTCCGGCCGGCGTACCGCCAGGAACGGGAGGCGGAACGCCTCCGCCATCCGCGCGAAGGCGGCGAGGTTCGACGCGACCCGGCCGGTGGCGGCCGCTTCGTCGACCTGGCAGGTGTGCTCCTCGAAGAAGTGGATCTCCCGCACCCGGACGAACGGGCGGGTCGTCTTCGTCTCGTAGCGGAACGTGTTCACGATCTGGTAGACGGCGAGCGGCAGGTCCTGGTGCGACCGGACCCAGAGGGCGAAGATCGGGTACATCGCGGTCTCGCTCGTCGGCCGGAGCACGAGGTTGACGTCGAGCGGGGAGTTCCCCCCGCGCGTGACCCAGTAGACCTGGGCGTCGAACCCCTGGATGTGCTCCTTCTCCTTCGCGAACTCGGTCTCGGGGATCAGGGCCGGGAACTCGACCGCCTCGGAGCCGGTCGCCTCGATCTCGCGGACCATCACCCGGTCGAGGTTCCGTCGCGCCCGGAACCCGTACGGGGTCCAGACGTTCATCCCCTTCACCGGGTACCGCTTGTCCGAGAGGCCGGCCGCCTCGACGACGGCGAGGTACCATTCGATGAGGTCGTCCGCCTTCTTCGGGAGATCCACCATGGGAAGGGCGGTACGGCCGACCGGGAGGTATAACGGTATGGCCGGGAGTGCCGGAGCCCCGGTCGGACGGGCCGGCGGACGCCGCCGGGAGCGGGGCCCCCGTCGCCCATGCCGTTAAGCGCTCCCGCGTCCCTCTCCGCTGGGCCATGCGGCTCGTCGTCTGCGTAGACCGGGACGACGACCTCGGCCGGAAGGCGGGGGTCTCGGGGCCGGTCCTCGGCCGTGCCGAGGCGGTGGACGCAGCGACCCGGCTCGCCGTCGCGGACCCCGAAGACTCCGACACCAACGCGATCTTCGCCGCGGTGAGCCTGCTCGACGAGCTCCGCGGCGCCGGCGAGGATTGCGAGGTCTGCGTCCTGACGGGCTCCCCGAAGGTCGGGGTCCTCTCCGACCGGCGCGTCGCCGACCAGTTCGATCGGGTGCTGGAGCGGGTCCGGGCGACCTCCGCCTACCTCGTCAGCGACGGGGCGGAGGACGAGTACCTGTTCCCGATCCTCTCCTCGCGGGTCCGCATCGACGGGGTCCGGCGGGTCTACGTCCGGCAGAGCGCCTCCCTCGAGTCGACGTACTACACCCTCGTCCGGGCGCTCAAGGACCCGAAGCTCCGGGCGAAGACGGTCCTTCCGTTCGCGCTCGTCCTCCTCGTCCTCGGGATCTCGGCCGCCGGCGGCGTCCTCCTCTGGGGAGTGATCGGCCTCGCGATCCTGCTCGGCATCTACCTCATCTTCTGGACGTTCGACATCGACGAGGCGATCATCGACTCGCTCCGCTCCGCGTCGACCGACATGCGCCAGGGCTCTGCCGCCTTCGGCTTCGGCCTCTTCTCCGTCGCGCTCGTCGGCGTCGGCTTCCTCGAGGGGTACAACTCCTACCTCGCCAACCTCGCGAGCGGCCCGCTCGTCCGCGTGCTCTTCTTCGTCGAGACCGGGCTCGTCTGGTGGATCACCGGCGCCGTCGCCTGGGAGACCGGGCGGGCCGTCCGGCGGATGTTCTCCCGCGGCCGATTCCCGCGCAGCTTCGTGATCGCCACGATCTCGATCCTCGGGGTCGGCCTGCTGAGCTACGGGATCCTCGACCTCGTGCGGTACCTCGAATCCGCCCTCCGTCCCTCGTCGCTCGTGCTCCTGGTCGCCTACCTCGGGATCGGCTTCGGGCTGATCCTCGGCGCCGGCGGCCTCCAGCAGTACTGGAAGCTCCTCGCCCGGCGCGCGCCGGCCGACCCGATCGGCGGCTGAGCGGGCCCCCGCTCCCCGGGGGAGGAGCGGCGGGGGCCGTTCAGGCCGGGGGCGAGGGATTCGACCGCGCGACCCGTTCCAGGTCCGCGAGCGGCACGTCGAGCCCCGCGCGGCTCCGGAGCGTCGCCCGGATCCCGTCCGCGCCCGGGGCGAGCTCCGCCGCCTTCGCCGCGAGGGTCGCGAGGTCCTCCCAGTAGTTCCACGGGAAGACGATCCAGACCCAGGCGTCGCGGGGGATCTCCTCCGCGACGTACGTCGGTCGGTACGACGCCCGAGCGATATGGAGGAACGTGGCGCTCTCGACCGTCCCCGCGCCGGCCGCGCGGACGTGGTCGACCGCGAGGCGGAGGCTCTCCCCGGTGTCGGTGATGTCGTCGGCGATCAGCACCCGCTCGCCGCGGACCGGCCCGGAGAGCCCCTCGGTCAGCTCCGCCGTGCCGTTCGGGGTCGCCGTCACCCCCCAGTGCTGCGCCCGGAGCGAGACGACCCGGTGGATCCCCAGCCGGTCCGCGAGGAGCCGCGCCGGGACCCACCCGCCGCGGGTGAGGCCGACGAGCGTCTCGGGCAGGGGCCGGCCGGTCGCGCGGATCTCCGCCTCGAGCCGGTCGGCCCACCGGTCGACGTCCGCCCACGTCGCCGCGCGGCAGCGCGGGAGTTCGTCCATCGGGCTCTACGGGTAGAATCCGCGGAGCCGCATCGCGTCGGCGACCCGCTGGATCGCGAGGACGTAGGCCGCCGTCCGGTTGTGGATCTTGCGCTCCTCCGCGACCTGGTGGACCTCGTTGTAGGAGCGGACCATCACGGACTCGAGCCGGCGGTTGACCTCGTCGAGGCTCCAGTAGAACCCCTGGATGTCCTGCGCCCACTCGAAGTAGCTCACGGTCACGCCGCCCGCGTTGGCGAGGACGTCCGGCAGCACGGTGACCTTCCGCTCGAAGAGGATCTTGTCCGCCTCGGGCAGCGTCGGGCCGTTCGCGGCCTCGGCGACGATCTTTGCCTGGATACGGTCGGCGTTCTTCGCCGTGATCTGGTTCTCGAGGGCGGCCGGGATCAGGACGTCCGCCTTCGCCTGGAGGACCTCCTCGTTGGTGATCGTCTGCGCGCCGGGGAAGCCGACGACGGAGCCGGACTTCTTCTTGTGGGCCTCGACCGCGTGCGGGTTCATTCCGTCGGCGAGGTAGATGCCGCCCTTCGTGTCGGAGACGGCGACGATCTTGGCGCCCTGCTCGTCGTGGAGGAGCTTCGCGGCGACGCTCCCCGCGTTACCGAACCCTTGCACGGCGACGGTGGCGCCCTTGATCTTGAGGCCGACGTGGGGGGCCGCCTCGCGGATGACGTAGGCGCAGCCGCGCCCGGTCGCCTCTCCGCGGCCCTCGCTGCCGCCCAGGCTGATCGGCTTGCCCGTGACGACGCCCGGGACCGAGTAGCCCTTCATCATGGAGTAGGTATCCATGATCCAGGCCATCGTCTGGGAGTCGGTGTAGACGTCCGGCGCCGGGATGTCCATCTCCGGCCCGATGATCGGGGCGATCTCGCTCGCGTAGCGCCGGGTGAGGCGCTCGATCTCCCCGAGCGAGAGCTTCTTCGGGTCGACGACGACCCCTCCCTTGGCACCGCCGTACGGGATGTTGACGACCGCGCACTTCCACGTCATCCACGCCGCCAGCGCCCGGACCTCGTCGAGCGTGACGCCGGGGTGGAAGCGGATCCCGCCCTTCGTCGGGCCGCGCGCCATGTTGTACTGCACGCGGTGGCCGGTGAAGACCCGGTACGAGCCGTCGTCCATCCGGACCGGAAAGTTGACGGTGTGATCCCGCATCGGGT
>JAJZDF010000096.1 GCA_021828715.1 Thermoplasmata archaeon | reverse complement strand
CGATCTGGGCTCGCGCTCGTGCCCGTGTTCGTCGCCCTCGAGCTCCGGGTCCCCCGGCCGATGGTCGAGATCCGCGACCTGAAGAACCGTCTCATGGGATTCTCGATGGCCGCCGCCTTCTTCCAGAGCCTGGGATACCTTTCGGTCGTCTTTCTTCTCACGCTGTACCTGCAGGGGGTCCGGGCGCTGTCGCCCCTCGACGCGTCGGTGCTGCTGGTCCCCGGCTACTGCGTCGGCGCGGTCGCCGGCCCCCTCATGGGGCGACTCTCGTACCGGACCGGGACGCGGTCGATGGCGACCGTCGGGATCCTCCTCATGCTGGCCGGCATCGCCGGCTACTCCCAGCTCGGGGCGACGTCGTGGCTCGGATGGGTGCCCCTCATCTCGCTGCTGACCGGGCTCGGGACGGGGATGTTCTTCCCGGCGAACACGCTGGCGATCATGAGCCAGGCGCCTCCCGACCGCCTGGGGGCGGTCGCCGGGCTCCGCAGTACGTTGCAGAACATGGGGGCGCTCCTCAGCTTCGTACTCACGTTCGCGATCGCGTCGGCGACCGTGCCCAAACCGGTCGCCTACGCCGTCTTCCTCGGCACCACGGTCGCCGGGATCCCGTCGGCGTTCCTCACCGGACTGCGGTACGCCCTCTACGCCTGCGCGGCGATCCTCGCGGTCGCCGCGGTGCTGTCGTGGCGGCGGGGGAGCGACCGGCCGCTGGCTCCCTCCGGGCCCCCGACCGAGGTCGCCGGCGAGGGCACGGCGTAGGGGCCGCCCCGGTCCCCGACCCTGCCTTGGCCGCGCGGCGGGCCTCGCCGAGGATGCCGGCATGGTCGAAGGCGAGCGGCGGCAACGCATCGAGGGGCCACCACGCTGCCTCCGCCGCGTCGTCACCTCCGTGGGGCCGACCCGATCGTCCGCGGATCTCGAAGACCACCGAAACGGTGTGTTTGCGCGGATCGCGGCGCGGGTCGGAGTAGACGCCGACCAGGCGCCCGACACGGCCCGAGAGTCCGGTCTCTTCGCCGAGCTCCCGCAGGACCGCCTGTTCTACGGTTTCCCCGATCTCGACGAAGCCGCCCGGTAGCGCCCAGGCACCCCGGAACGGCGGTCGACCCCGCCGGACGAGGAGCACGCGGCCCCGCGCGAGCCAGAGGGCGTCGACCGCGAGGGACGGGCCCGGGTAGCGGCGGGTCATGGGACGTAGGAGCGGCGCCTCGGCATAACCCCGCCGGGGGAGCGTCCGGGGCGCGCGAAGCATTAATGTCGCCGGGCCGGGTGCGGCGCCCGTCCGATGACGATCGTCCGGGCCAAGGCCCCCTTGAGGATCAGCTTCGCCGGCGGCGGGACGGACGTCTCCCCCTACCCCGAGGAGAAGGGCGGAGCGGTCCTGAACTGCACGATCTCCCGATACGCCTACGCGACGCTCGAGACGACCCCGGCCGAGGACGGCTCGGTGTCGGTCACCTCCCTGGACTACGACCTCTCGGTCCATTACGCGAAGCCCGAGGACCTTGTCTACGACGGCGATCTCGATCTCGTCAAGGCCGCGGTTAACGTCCTGCGTCCGCGCAGGGATCGCGACTGCGAGTCTCTCCGGCTCTTCCTCCACTCCGACGCTCCCGTCGGGACCGGACTCGGAAGTTCCTCCACCATGGCGGTCGCTCTGGTCGGCGCCTTCCAGCGGTATCTCCGAGAGTCGTGGACCGCCTACGAGATCGCCGAGCGGGCCTACGAGATCGAGCGGAAGGAGCTCGGCGTTCGCGGCGGCCGCCAGGACATGTACGCCGCCGCCTTCGGGGGCTTCAACTTCATGGAGTTCGAAGCGGACCGCACGATCGTCTCGCCGCTGAAGATCGCTCCGGAGGTCGCCAACGAACTCGCCTACCGGCTCCTGCTCTGCTACACCGGGACGATCCACAACTCGAACGACATCATCCAGCGCCAGCAGCGGAACTACACCGAGAAGGCGGAGGCGACGGTGAGGGCGCTCGACGCGACCAAGGCGCTGGCGGTCGAGATGAAGAACGAGCTCCTCCGGGGCAACATCGACGCGATGGGCCACCTCCTGGACGAGGGTTGGCGGCTCAAGAAGCAGTTCACCGACGGCATCTCCAACCCCCAGATCGACGCTTTCTACGAGCACGCGCGCGCCGCCGGGGCGCTCGGCGGCAAGCTCGTGGGGAGCGGAGGCGGCGGCTACATCCTGCTCTTCTGCGACGTAGCCCGGCGGGCGCAGGTGGCGAAGGCGGTCCAGTCGTCGGGAGGGGTCGTCACCGACTTCTCGTTCGAGTCGGCCGGCCTCCAGACGTGGACTCTCCGGTAAGACGACATGGTCCTGTCCCTGTACCTGCCGGCGGTCCTGGGGGCGTTCCTGATCACGATCCTCGAGATGACCGAGGTCGTCGTGTTGGTCGTCGCGGTGAGCGCCGACCATCCCTCCGTCCGGCCGGGGGCGGCCGGGGCCACGGTCGGCGTCGCGGCGGTCGCGCTGGTCGCGGTCGGGCTCGGGGCGGTATTGGGTCTGATCGACCACTTCTACCTCCCGTTCGTCTCGGGAGTGCTGCTCGTCGGGTTCGGGATATTCCTGTTCCGCAGCACCCTGCGGACGTACCGGCGTGCGGCGCGGCCCGGTCCCTCGTCGGCCGTCCCGAAGTTTGCGGGCGCGCTCCAGTTCGGGACCGGGTTCACCTCGGGGGCGGTCGAGGCGGTCGAGACGGTGATCGTCCTCCTCGGGATCACCGCCGCCGGCTACCCGTTCTCTGCCGTGGTGGGCGCCGTCGTCGCGGGCGCCCTCCTCGTGCTCCTGGCGCTCGCGCTCCACGAACGCCTCCGTCGCATCAAGGTACCGTGGCTCAAGCTGCTCGGCACGTCGATGCTCTTCACGTTCGCGGTCTTCTGGCTCGGCGAGGCCCTGAATATCCGGTGGCCGGGCGCGGACCTCTTTCTGCTGGTCCTGTTCGTCCTGTCGGTCGTGGTCGTGCGCGGGGCGGTCCAGATCGGTCTCTCGCCGAGCCGGCCCGCCATGCCCAGGACCGGGTAGGAGGGCGCCTCCCTTCGGGGGGCTCCCCTCCGTCAGCGCAAAAGAAGCGGGGGAAGTGGTTGGATGAGGTACGGACGTCCCATCAGACCGGGATGATCCTCCGACCGTAGTTCCAGTTCGTGAGATCGGCCGTCGCGACCAGGTAGGCGAGCAGGCCGGTCAGGATGATCTCCCCACCGATCACCTTGTCGACGGTGGTCGACAAGGGGGTGCCGGCCCCGATATCCCACCACATGACCGTGAGCAGGATGAAGGCAATCGTCAGCGTCAGGAAGACCGCCGTGATCCCCCACCCATGCTTGGGCGCGCTGAGCAGGTAGGTGACGGTCACCAAGAACCAAACGAACGTGAACGCGGCCACGTCGTATCCGTTCGCCGTACCGGCTCCAAGATAGGACGCCAGCTGGTTGAACGCGAGCCAGAACGCTCCGTATCCCAGGAACGCGGAACCCGCAAACATGTTGCCCTTCCGGAGGGCGATCAACCCCGCGATCACCTGGGCGATCCCTCCGTAGAAGATCGCCATGGACAGTACCGATCCCAAGCCGATCCACCCGCCGGTCTGCAGCCCCGCGAGGATGGTGGTCATCCCGAACCCAAGCAATCCGAGAGTGGCGGAACTCGCCCACCACTCCGGTTTCTCTGGGGGTTTCGGCGGGGCGTCCTGCATGCCGTGCGCGGTCTCCATTGTCGGGCCTCCGGCTGACATGTTAGAACGGCGCACGGCGTTCCAGTATTTAAATCGCTCGTGGCAGTTAAATAGGGGTGAGGCGCCCTGCACCCGCCTCAGAGATGGACCCGGGAGGGCGCTCCCGGCCCCGAGCGTTCTCCGATCTTGGTTTCGTTCCGTCCGCTCCCGAGATACCGTGCGGCCCCCCGGGGGCCCGCGGGGGGGCGTGGACCTCGTGCCTCCACGGCGCAACCCCGCCCGGGCCGCTGGCCCGGCCCCGCACCCGGTTGCGGGAACGCCGCATCCCCCTTCCGGTCCGCGGAGCGGGTCCCTCGGGGCCCGGTCCTCCCCCAAGAAGCTCGGGAAGATGGAAGATTCGCCCTTCCGAAACCCGTAGTGACGGGTCGTTCGTCCGAAGCGTGGAGACCGGCTTTCAGGGAGGCGGGGGGGGA
>JAJZDF010000095.1 GCA_021828715.1 Thermoplasmata archaeon | reverse complement strand
GCGGAACGCCACCCGGAACTGGTGAAGGTCGCTGACCACCGGTTCCATCGGTTCGGACCGCCGCTCCGGCGCGGGGAGCGGCCCCGGGTGATATATCCCTGTCCCGGGCCCGGACCCTCTCGGGGACCGCGCGCGGAAGCCGGCCGGCCCGACCTTCGGCATGGCTTCCCGCAAAACGGTATGCCCCGGGACCGGGAGCGGGAGGGCCCGGACTCTGGCTCCGCGCCGCTCGCCCGGCACCGCCGGGGGACGTACCGGCCCGTCCTCCGAACGACGGAACCTTTCATTAGGAGTCGGCGCCAGCGGGCGCCATCAATCCCGCGCCTGATCGAGGTTCGGTGGATGGCGGCGCGTGTCGCACGACGACGTGGTGATCCGGGTCGACGGGTTGGGGTTCGCCTACACCCCGGAGCGGTTCGCCGTCCGTAACCTCAACTTCGAGGTCGCCCGCGGGGAGGTCTTCGGCCTCCTCGGGCGCAACGGCGCCGGCAAGACCACCACCGTCCGCCTCCTGACGACCCTGCTGCCCCCGACCGAGGGGACGGCCTACCTCTGGGGGAAGGATCTTCGAGTCTGCGGCCGGGCGGAGCGGGCCCGGATGGGCGTCGTCCTCCAGTCGGAGAGCCTCGACTTCGTGAGCGTCGAGCGGAACCTCACGCTCTACGCGTTCCTGTGGGGGACCCCGCGGGAGGTCGCGAAGAGCCGGGCGGAGGAGATGCTCGAGCTGTTCGAGCTCCACGAGGTCCGCAAGCGCAAGCCGTGGGCGCTCTCCGGCGGCGAACGGCGGCGCTTCCAGGTCGCCCGGGAGCTGATGCACGACATGGAACTCCTTTTCCTGGACGAGCCGACGGTCGGCCTCGACGCGCTCACCCGCAAGCGGATCCTCGACTACCTCGCGCGCCGCGCCCGGGACGGCCTGTCGATCGTCTTCACGACCCACATCCTCCACGAAGCGGACCAGCTCTGCCGCCGGATCGGCGTGATGCAGGACGGTCGGATGCGGGCGCAGGGCGCCCCGGCCGAGATCAAGCGCCGCTACCGCGGGGCCCGCACCGTCGAGGCGGAGTTCGATCGGCCCCTCCTGCCCGCGGAGCGGGACGGGCTCGCCGGGGCCCTTGGGCGGGCGGGGGCCGACCTCGAACTCGTCTCGCTCGATCTCGGGGAGCTGGTCTTCCGGGCCTCGAACGCGGAGGACCTCGTCGCCGAGCTGGCACGCTGGGCCCACGGGAGCGGGGTCGGCCTCACGCGGATCGCGGTCCGGGAGGCGACCCTCGAGGAGGCGTTCGTCACGCTCGTCTCGCAGGAGGCCGAGCCGCCCGCCGGCGGGGCCCTCGGGAGCGGCCCGTGACGCTGCCGGCGATCGTCCGCCTCGTCGTCCGGAACTTCGTCGCGAACCTGGACGGGATCACGCTGCTCGTCATGTTCGGGCAGCCGGCGTTCCTGATCGTCATCCTCGGGACGATGTTCAACCAGCTGATCCCCTCGGTCGGGGCGTCCGGGTCGTACATCGCCTTCCTCGTTCCCGGGATGATCGCCTCGCAGATGATCACCGGCGCCGTGCTCGCCGGCCGGATCTTCTGGCTCGACCGGCGCTGGTCGATGGTCGAGCAGCTCTTCTCCGGACCGTTCGAGCGCGCCGAGTACCTCGCCGCGCTCCTCGTGACGGCGCTCCTCTTCTCGCTGGTCGGGGTCGGGATCATGGTCCTGGTCGCGCTGCCGCTCATCGGCGTGCCGGGGCTGTCCGCGGTCGAGGTACTGGTCATCCTCGGGACGATCGCGCTCGGGAGCCTCTTCTTCGGAGGGATCCTCATCAGCATCGGCTCGCGGATCCGCTCCGCGAACCTCTACTTCACGATCCAGTCGCTGCTCCAGTACTTCCTGATCTTCATCTCCACCGTCTACTACCCGGTCTCGGCGAGGACCCCGACCGCGCTGCGGGTCATCGTCTACGGCAACCCCCTCACCTACGCGGCGAACACCGTGCGGGACGCGTTCACCCACTCCTTCGGCCCGAGCGACCTGGTCGCGGGCGCGATCCTCGCCGGATTGGCGGCGGTCGCGTTCGCCCTCGCCGTGCTCGGCTTCCGCCGGCTCGAGCTCGGGCCGGTGCAGTGAGCCCGCGGCGCCGGAACGGCTAAGAGGCGACCCGACTCGGGGCGTGCGAGCGAACGAGGATGGCGGCGGATCCGACCCCGGAGGAGCGCGGACTGCCGTGGAGCCTCCGGGCGGAGGAACTCCGCCCCCTCGCCGCCGACGCGGTCCGCGACGCGACCGCCCGGATCGACGGGCTGCTCCGCTCCGCCGAGCCCCCGACCGTCGACCGGTTCCTGCGGCCCCTCGACCGGATCCTCCTCGCCGTGCGGGATGTGGCGAACCACGGCAGCTTCCTCTTCGCCGTCCATCCGGACGAGGCGGTCCGCACGGCGGGCCGGGACGTCTCCGAGACGGCCGACCGGTTCTTCAACGCCCTCCGGATCGACGACCGGGTCTACCGGGCCCTCCGGGAGATCGACCTCTCCGGGGCGGACCCGACGACGCGCTTCGCCGTGGAGCGCATGGCCCGGGAGATGCGCCGCTCGGGGGTCGAGAAGGATCCCGAGAGCCGCGCCCGCCTGGTCGCGCTCAACAACCTGGTCGACCGGATCGCGAACCAGTACAACGAGAACGTCGCGCGGCTCGAGCGGGCGATCGAGGTCGACGGGAGCACGGCGCTCCGCGGCCTCCCGGCCGACTTCCTCGGGAGCCATCCGCCGGACGACCGGGGCCAGATCCGGCTCTCGACGAAGTACCCCGACTTCCATCCGGTGATGTCCTACGCCGACGACCCCGAGCTGCGGCGCCGGATGCTCGAGGCGTTCATGAACCGGGCGTTCCCCGAGAACCTCGCGGTGCTCGACCAGCTCCTCGCGGAGCGGTACCGCCTCGCCCGATCGCTCGACTTCCCGACGTACGCGGCCTTCGCGCTCGAGGACAAGATGATCGAGCGGCCGGAGGCGGCGCGGGTCTTCCTCGCGCGCGTCGCCGAGCGCGTCCGCGGGCCGGCCCAGGAGCACCTCACCCGCCTGCTCGCGCGGAAGCGCGAGGACGAGCCGAGCGCGGCCCGGGTGGAGCTCTGGGATGCGAGCTTCTTCGGGCAGGGGTACTACGACCAGAAGATCCTCACCGAGGAGTACGGGGTCGACACGAAGCGGCTCCGCGCCTACCTGCCGTACGCCCAGGTCCGGGACGGCCTCTTCGCCCTCTGCTCGGAACTGTTCGGCCTCCGCTTCGTTACGGTCGACGACCCCGGCCGCTGGCACCCGAGCGTCGAGGTCTACGACGTCCGCCGGGAGGGCCGCCCGCTCGGTCGCTTCTACCTCGACCTGATCCCGCGGGACGGGAAGTACAACCACGCGGCGTGCTTCACCGTACGCGAGGGGATCCGGAACCTCCAGCTGCCCCGGGCCGCGCTCGTCTGCAACTTCCTCGACCCGGCCGTCCCCGCCGCGACCGCGCGGATGCAGTACTCGGACGTCGTCACGTTCTTCCACGAGTTCGGGCACCTCCTCCACGCGCTCTTCTCCGGCCACGGACCCTGGCTCTACACCTCGATGTCGTTCGTCGAGTGGGACTTCATCGAGGCCCCCTCGCAGCTGTTCGAGGAGTGGGCCCGCGACCCGGCGACGCTCGCCCGGTTCGCCCGCGACCCCGACACCGGAGAGCCCGCCCCTCCGGAGCTCCTCGCCCGGCTGCGGGCGTCGCAGGCCTTCGGCCGCGGGTCGAGCTGGCTCCGCCAGGTCGCCCTCGCCGCCGTCTCGCTCGAGCTGTACGATCGCGACCCGACCGGGGTCGACACGACCGCGCTGTTCCGGGAGGTCTTCGGGCAGTACGTGACCACCCCGCTCGAGCCGGAGTACCACCCGCAGGCGGCGTGGGGCCACCTCACCGGCTACTCCGCGTTCTACTACACCTACGTCTGGTCGCTCGTGATCGCCCGCGACCTGCTGAGCCCGTTCCTCGCGAAGGGGAACCTCACCGACCCCGAGATCGCCGCCCGCTACGCGCGCGAGATCCTCGTTCCGGGCGGCCAGCGGCCCGCCGCCGAGCTCGTCCGCGCCTATCTCGGCCGCGACTTCAACTTCGACGCGTTCGAGAGCTGGGTCCGCGCCGCCGCCGCCCCGCCGCCGTCC
>JAJZDF010000094.1 GCA_021828715.1 Thermoplasmata archaeon | reverse complement strand
AAAGTTGAACGCATGCTCGGTGCAGGAATAGGAGTACCAGGGGTAATCGCACCAGGCGGTCGAGGCGGCGTGGAGGCAGGCGTTGGAAAGTCCGATGCCCGTCGCGTTGTCGACGAAGTTGAGCGCGCCGATGTCCTGGGAGAAGCCGACCTGGGTGGGCGTCTCCGTCCGGGTCCCGTTCGAGAAGACCGGCGCCGCGATCTGCCAGGGGCTCTTTGTGTCGTTGAGCCAGCTGCCGGGATCGTAGCTCGGGCACGGGGTCGACGGGTTGTGCGGTGGGACCCCGGGCGAGCATCCGCCGTAGGCGTTGTTCGCGGGAACGGTGGGGTTGCCGCCGTGGCCGACCTCGAATGCGAACGCGATGGGGAACTCGCCACCGGGCGTCCACGAGAGCCCGTTCTCCATGTTGTTCGCGACATACGACGGGTCGAGCGGGTAGTTCGGCGTGCCGTCGATGTAGTTGTTGTTCTGGCCGTACTCGTTCGCGTAGTTGCCGGTATGGTTGTAGAGGTTGAGGGTGGAGAGGGCGCCGTTGGTCAGGTCGCGGATGGTGAGGTTCTCGCCCCACGGGTCGTTCGTCCAGCCGGACATCCGGACCGAGATGCGGTCGCCCTGGGACATGTTGAAGAAGGTGGGACCGACGGTCCCGTTCTCGAACAGGGGGGAGATGAAGCAAGGGTTCTCGGCCCCGGTCGACGCCTGGATCTGCCAGGCGACGGCCTCGCCCACCCACTGCCCGTAGACGGTATCCGACGGGTTCTTGGGCCCGGGCGCATACCAACTCGAGTCCGGGTAGAACTGCAGTTCGAGGAAGCAGGCGTCCATCCATGCCGAGGGGTCGGTGAGGGTCATGCCGAGCCAGATCGCGGAGTAGAGGTCGGACTGATTGCGCGTCGGGGAGCGGTCGACCGGGAGGGTGAGGTTCCAGGTGACGTTCCCGCCGCTACCGGGGAGCGGGGAGTAGAAGTCGACCCCGGGCTCGTCATGCCCGTAACAGCTGGCGTAGGCGTAGATCGACTGGCCGCCGCTCGGCCAGATCCCGTTGCAGAACTTGATCGACGTGTTCGAACCGCTGCCGCCGCCGCCCCAGCCGGGCGGGAGGGTGCTCGGCTGGCCGGGGAGGATCGCTCCGGGGGGGAGCGTCGAACCGCCCCACGAGTTCGGGCTTCCTCCGCTCGCGGCGGGAGCGACCAGGTGGAGGTTGGACGGGAGGCGCGGGAACGCCGGCGCCGGGGATGGGGTAGACGACAGGGCCGAGGACGGGGGTGAGACCGGCGGCGCCGTCGACCCCACGGCCGACGGCAAGAGCCCGGCGGGTGCGGACGCCGTGCGGGTCGATCCCGGAGCCCCGATGGGGCCCCCCGAGAATGCCGCGCTGAGGAGGGCGAGCGCGGCGACGCCGAGCGCCAGGGCCGGCAGCCACCGCGGCGGGCGGATGCGGAAGGTCGGCGGGTTCGGCGCGGTTCGACGCAGGGCGTTGGCGGGGAGCTTCATCCGCCAGGGCCGACCGGCGGCCTCCTTAAAAGCCGCCGCCTTCCCGTGCGGGTCTACCGGAAAAGCTCGGCGTGTCTCGATCGGAGGCGTTCGTAGATCGCGAGGCGTTCGAGGCCCTTCCGCAGGCCCCGGATCGCCTCCGGGTACGGGTGGGCATCGAAGTACGAACGGACCTCCCGGGGCCGGTCCAAGCCCACGAGGGGCACGAGCCTCTCGACCAGGGTCGAGAGCTGTCCGGATCCCCGGAACGTCTCGTCGATCCCGTCCAGGTGGCGCTCCAGCCACGGCCAGACGACGGTGCGCCCGGCCGGGTTCGCGGCGGTTTGGGCGACGATCACGCCGATGTGGCCCCGCGGGATCGTTCCGGCCGGGATCAACTCCAGCGTCGCGAGGACCTGCTCCGGCGTCCCGCTCCAGGCAAGGCCCCGATCGAACGCGATCGCGTCCCCTTCCGTCAACGAACTCCGCAGGCCCCGACGCAGGTCGTTCCACCCGGCGACGCCGCCGGTGCGGGCCCGGGCGACCGCAACGGCGGGGCGGAGATCGGGGTCGAGTCGGGGCCACTCGGCGTAAAGTTCGGCGAGCTCCCGGGCGAATCCCTCGTCCAACCGGACCCGGGCCGATGCCAGCCGCTCCCGGAGGATCCCGGTCCCGAGGGCTTCGCCGGGCCGCTGGCGGAGTCCGACCGCCGCCAATCGTTCGGCGACGTACCGTCGGGCCTCGTCCTGCACCGCGGGCGCGTCGGCGAGGAGCCACGCGAGGGTCTGGAGGGTTCGCGTCACGGTGTCCACCACGAGCAGGTCGTTCGCCCCCCCGAGGGCCCGGAGGAGCCGGACGTAGTCGCTCCACGGGGCGTCGCCGGAGAACAGGAAGCTCCCGTAGTCGCTCGCGAGCGCAAAGCGGTCCGTCACCGGTCGGTCGGCGAGCGCCCCGAGGAGCCGGTCGAAGAGCACCCCCTCGTAGCGCACCCGGTAGAATCCGACCGCCCCCGGATTGAGGTGAACGGTGGCCAATCGGGGGACCTCAAGGTCGAGCTCCCGTCCGGTGAACAGCGTCCGCCGGGGGGCGCCGTCGACGTCCAGGACCAGCGGAATCGGCCACGGCGCCTCCTCCCCGGCGCCGGGCAGGGTCGAGTATCGCCGCTGGCGGAGGCGCAAGGTCGCGCCGTCCAGAGCCGCATCGATCACCGGGTGCCCGGGGCGGTCGATCCACGGGTTCGCCATCGCGGCGATCGGCTCTCCGCCGGCCTCCCCGAGGGCCTCCCAGAGATCCTCCGTCCGGGCGTTCGCGTAGCGGAACCGGTCGAGATAGGTCGAGACGCCCCGACGGAACCGCTCCGGTCCGAGGTAGGCCTCGAGCATTCCCAGGATCGCGCAGCCTTTCCCGTAGCTGATCTCGTCGAAAATCTGACTGATCTCCTCCGGGCGGGCGACGTGGGCGCGCACCGGGTGGGTCGACCCGAGGGAGTCCCCGTCGAACGCCGCCAGGGCCCCCGAGACCCGCAGGAAGTAGTCCGATAGCGGGTCCAGTTCGGGGATCAGCCGCTGGGAGAGCCGGGTCTCCATCAGGGAGGCGAAACTCTCGTTCAGCCAGACGTCGTCCCACGTCTCCATCGTCACGAGGTTGCCGAACCACTGGTGGGCGATCTCGTGGGCGGTCGTCTCGAAGACGTCGCGGCGGGCGAACGACTCCGAGTCCGTTTCCACCAGGAGCCGCGAGTCGCGGAAGGTGATCGCCCCCCAGTTCTCCATCGCCCCGAAGGCGTGGTCCGCGACGGCGAGCAGATCGAGCTTCGGCAGGGGGTACGGGATCCCGAAGTACTCCTCGAAACCGTCCAGGATACGGCGTGCCGAGGCCGCGGCGTAGGCACCGGCGGCCCCCCGGCCGGGAGGGGTCAGCACCCGGACCGCGACCCGGCCCTCCTCCGCCTCGACCCGGTCGAACCGGCCGATGCCGAGGTAGAACAGGTACGTCGCCATCGGCGGGGTGGGCGGAAACGCATGGTCGACGAGATCCCCTCCGGCCGCGGTCGCGGACTCCTCGCGGGTGTTCGAAACGACCTCGAGGCCGGACGCCGTGCGGACCCGGAGCCGGATCCGGGCTTTGCGGTCCGGGCGGTCGAGGCACGGAAAGATGCGTCGGGCCCCGACCGGCTCGCACTGGGCCGTGAGAAGGTGGCCCTCCCCGTGGCGGCACCGATACAGGCCGATCAGCTGGCCGGGGTGGACCGCTCCCGCGAACTCGATCGTCACGGTCTCGCCGGCGCCGGCGATCGGCAACGAGAGCCGCCCTTCGGTTGCGTCGAGGCGGAAGTCGACCGCCCGGCCTCCCACGGTCGCGGTGCGGATCTCCAATCCGACGGAGTCGAGGTCGAGGGTCCGGGACGGCCCGCGGGGCTCGAACTCTACCCGACCGAGCCAACGGCCGGCGTCAAAGTCGACCTTCAACTCCAAGCGATACTCGGAAATTTCGGCGGACGCCGGGCCGGGGGATGCAAGCGGCACGGAACTATGTCTCCGCTTCCCGAGGGCACGCGCCAGATGAAGGTATGGCCGGGGTGCTTACCGGCTGGAGGTAGGGGGTGCGAGCCGGGTTCGGTGACTTCCCCGTACGGGAGAGGCCCGAACGGAACGCTCCCCCTGGACCTCGAGGAGAGGACGCGGCATGGGGACACCGATC
>JAJZDF010000093.1 GCA_021828715.1 Thermoplasmata archaeon | reverse complement strand
GCCTCTCCGTCCGCGTGGGCGCTCCCCGTCCGGACCGCGGCCCGGGTCGGCGACTCGCCGGCCGATCAGGCGAACATCGTGACGGACTCCTTGCGGAGCTCTTCCTCGCCGACGACCTTCTCGACCGCCCGCTCGAAGTCGACGAGCGTGACGGACTCCCGTTCCTCGCGGATCGCCCACATGCCGGCTTCCGTGCAGATGGAACGGATGTCCGCTCCCGTCGCGCCCTCGCAGCGGACGGCGAGCGCCTCCCAGTCGATCGTCTCCCGGATCGCCATCCCGCGGGAGTGGATCTTGAAGATCTCCGCCCGCCCGATCTCGGACGGGACGGGGATCTCGATGATCCGGTCGAAGCGGCCGGGGCGCAGGAGCGCGTCGTCGAGGATGTCCGGACGGTTCGTCGCGGCGATGATCTTGACGTTCGCGAGGGGCTCGAAGCCGTCCATCTCGGCCAGCAGCTGCATCAGGGTGCGTTGGACCTCGCGGTCGCCGCTCGTCGCGACCTCGAGCCGCTTGGCCCCGATCGAATCGACCTCGTCAATGAAGATGATCGTCGGGGCCTTGTCCCGCGCGAGCTGGAACAGCTCGCGGACCAGCCGGGCCCCCTCGCCGATGTACTTCTGCACGAGCTCGCTCCCGACCAGGCGGACGAACGTCGCGTGGGTGTGGTGGGCCACCGCCTTCGCGATCATCGTCTTCCCGGTGCCCGGCGAGCCGATCAGCAGCACGCCCTTCGGGGGGTCGACGCCGACCTTCTTGTAGAGCTCGGCGCGGAGGAGCGGGTACTCGACCGCCTCCCGGATCTCGCGGATCTGCTCGCCGAGGCCCCCGATGTCCTGGTAGGTGACCGACGGCTTGTCGAGGATCTCGCTCGCCGTCACCAGGGGATCGAGCGAGGCCGGAAGGACCCCCATCACGGCGAGGGTCTGCTTGTTGAGGGCGACCCGCGAACCGACCGTGATCTTGGCGTGTTCCACCGTCTCGGCCGAGTTCACGACGAAATCCGGGCCGGTCGAGGATTTGACCACCACGCGGCCGTCGGTCAGGACGTCCCGGACGCTGCCGACGATCAGCGGCGGGTAGCGCAGCCGGTCGAGCTCCGTCTTGAGTCGCTTGACTTCCCGTTGGAGGCGCAGGATCTCCGCCTCCATGTAGTGGCGCTCGCTCTCGACGCGCTTGATCGCCTCGGCGAGCTGGGTGTTCCGCAGCTCGAGGAAGTTGACGCGGTCGAACGAGTCCTGCGGGGCTGAGGGCGCTTCCGGTTCGCTCATCGGGGTCGGGGTCGGGGCTGGGGGCCCTTCCCGTTCGTTCAATAGGCGGGCCGCCTTATAAGTAGTCGATTCCGACGGGAGGGCGAGGAACGATGCCGGCGACCGTGGGCCGACGGACGTTCGCCTTCGCGCCGGGGCACGTCACAGGGCTTTTCGTGCCGGCGCTTTCCGCCCGCGATCCCCGGGGTCGGGGATCCCTCGGAGCGGGGATCGTCCTGGAGGTCGGGGCGACCGCCGACGCGCTCGTCGAGCCGAGCCGTCCCGAATCGATCGCCGTGGTGGACGCCGCCGGCCGCCCGCTGCCGCTGACCCTCGAAGCGGCGCGGCACCTCGTTCCCCCGGGGTCGGGGGGCGTCCGGATTCGCGTGCACCACGCGCTGCCGGTGGGACAGGGCTTCGGGATGAGCGCTGCCGGGAGCCTCGCCTCGGCGCTTGCCCTCGCGGCGCTCTTCGACCTCCCCCATCGCCGCGCGGTCGAGGCGGCGCATCTCGCGGAACTGTTCGGCCGGGGTGGACTCGGCGGGGTCGCGGCGATCCTCGGCGGGGGCGTCGAAGTGCGTCAGCGTCCCGGCCTCCCGCCCCGGGGGCGGATCGTCCACCTTCCGCTCGAGCCTCCGGTCGTAGTCGGCGTCATGGGCGGTCCGCTCCCGTCCCCCCGGCTCCTCGCCGACGGGAAGTTCCTCGGGCGGGTGCAGGAGGTCGGCGGGCCGATCATACGCCGCCTTGGCAACCGGCCCACGCCGGCCCAGGTCCTGCGGGGCAGCGAGCAGTTCACGGACGGCCTGGGGCGGGCCCCGGCCCGGCTGCGGGCGATACTGGACGGGCTCCGTCGCCGCGGCAGCTGGGCGGCCCAAGGGATGCTGGGCCGGAGCTTCTTCGCCGTGCCCCGCCGCCCGGGAGCGCTCGAGGCGGCGCTCACCTTCCTCCGGAGGGAAGGAATCCCCGCCCGTGCGATGGGCGCCGCCCCGGAAGGCGCCCGCCGGCTGCGGGGCGTCCCCTCGCCCACGCCGAAGGGGTCCCGCCCTCTTCCCGGGGGGCGGCTCGGGCGGGCGAGGGGAGGGCGCCCGCGCCTCCCCGGGGTTCCCCGACGCGGGTCGGGGGCGGAGCCGCGCCGAACCGATCGCTCCCCCCCGGGTCCCGCAATCGGCGATGCACGCCGCGCCGGGGCCGACGCAAGCATTTTAACAGCCCGTCCGTCCCGGCGGCGCCCATGACGCGCAAACCGGCCCGGATGTACCGAAAGATCGAGGGCCAGGTTTACACACGGCGGGAGTACATGGGGGGCGTACCCGCGTGCCGGATCACCCAGTTCGACATCGGGAACCTGAAGGAATCGTTCCCCGTCCAACTCTCCCTCGGGATGGAGGAGGCGGGGCAGGTCCGCGACATCGCGCTCGAGGCCGCGCGGATCAGTGCCGTGCGGGTCCTGGAGCGAACGGCACCGAACCAGTTCCATCTCAAGATGCGCCGCTACCCCCACGCGATCCTGCGCGAGCACAAGATGGCGACCGGGGCGGGCGCCGACCGTATCTCGGACGGGATGCGCCGGGCGTTCGGCAAGCCGGTCGGCCATGCCGTACGGGCGGGCATCGGCACCGAGATCCTGACGATCTACACGACGGAAGCGCACGTCGCCGATGCGAAGGAAGCGCTGCGCAAGGCGTCGCACAAGCTGCCGGTCCCGACGCGCGTGATCATCACGGCGCGGGCTTCGTAGACGCCGGATTCCGGCTCCGGACGACCAGTACCGGGCAGGGGGCGTGGCTGACCATCGCGGTCGACACGCTGCCCAGCAGCAGGCGTCGCCCGGCCGACAGACCCCGCGAGCCGAGGACCAGAAGATCCGCCGGGTGCTCCTCGAGATGGGCGAGCAGTTCGTCGACCACGATCCCGTCGGTACAGATCCCGGTGACCGCCGTAAGCCCCTCGGACTCGGCCTGCTTCACCGCCGCCTCCACGATCGCCTGGTAGCGGGGCCGGTCGCTCAAGGGGATCCCCGCGCCGACAAACGGCTCTCCCGGCGCGACCAGGAGGGGCTGGAGCGGCGCCACGGCAAGAATCACGAGCTGGCTCCCATACTTCTTGGCGAGGTCGACCGCGACCTCGAGGGCCGACCGGGCGTGTTCGGAGCCGTCGACCGCGACCGCGATGTGGCGGAAGTTCGGGGCTGCCATCGTCGGTGCATCGGAGGCGGGCTACATCTCCGTTGCGGGCGCCGTCGCCGCCGCTCCGCCCGGCCGCCGTGCGTTATTTGAGCGCGAAGCCCCTTGCGTCCGGCGGAAGTGCCCCCCGTGTCCCCGACTTGTTCGAACTGCGGTGCGTCGGATTTCGTCTGGGCGAATGACCTTCGGACGGGCTCGCGGGGCAGCGGATCCCTCTCGCTCCGACCCCGCGGGGAGCTCTCCCTGGGGACGCGGATCTGCCGCAACTGCGGCCACGCGGATCTGTTCCTGAAAGACCCCGCTCTCCTGAAGCATCCTCACACCTGGCGCCCCGGCGAGTTCGTGCCGATCGCCCCTCGGCCCGCGCCGCCCCCGCCGCGGACGGGGAACCCCACCGGACCTTCCCCGACGCCGCACGCCACACCCTCGGCCGCTGCCGCGCACCCGGTCCCCCCCACTCCCGCCGCACCGGCGCCGACCGCCCCCTCCGCCTCGGCGCCCCCGCCGGCCCACCTCCCCGCCTCGCCGGCCCCGAGCAGCACCCCCTCCTCCCCGCTTCCCTCCCCTCCCTCCGGCGAACTCCCGCCGAACGGAACGGCGGCCGCTGCCGAAGTTGCGCCGCCGACTCCCGCAGCGTCGGGCGCGGAGGCGCCCCCTCCCGCGTCCGAGGTCGCGCCGCCGCCCGAGGGAAGCGGATCGGGAGGCGGGGCCGAGCCGTCCGCCGCGCCGGCCTCTCCGGCA
>JAJZDF010000092.1 GCA_021828715.1 Thermoplasmata archaeon | reverse complement strand
TGGTCCCCTCCGCGCTCCGGGAGGCCGTCGCCCGCGCCGGGCCGCCGGCGGCCCCCTCGACCTAGATCCCGAAGCTTCGGCGGGCGGCCCATATCGGGGGCCGATCGTACCCCATGACATCCGGATTCCGCCCCTCCCCGACCGCGGTCCAGTACGTCCAGAGCTGGAACGCGAGGACGTGGACGGCGGGGGCGAACGCCCGGGGGACGTCGGGCAGCAGGAACTCCCCTCCGCCCGAGGTGTCGGCGCCGGGTCCGAGCAGAGCGCTCCGGGCCCCCGCGATCTCCGCCGCCCGAAGGGCGTCCCGCGCCCGGACGAGCTCGGGGACGCTCCCGGCGAGGGCGACCACCCCGGTGTCGGGCCCCACCGAAGGAAGCGTCCCGTGCAGGAACTCCTCCACGCCGACCCAAGCGACGAACCGGCCCGCCCCCTCGCGGAGCTTGAGCGCCGCCTCCCGTACCGTTATCTCGCCGACGCCGGAGCCGAGGAGCATCAGCCGGCTCCGGTCCCGCATCCGGTCCGCAAGCCGGCGCCAGTCGGGCTCGCGTTCCAGGACGGCGCGGGCGGCCCCGGCCAGCCCGCGCACGGGCCCGGGAGCGGCCCCGGCCCAGGTCGACAGCAGTGCGTACGCCGCCGCCAGGGCGGAGACGAAGCTCACCGTGTGGGTCCACGCCCGCTCCTCCGACCGTTCGGTCGGAAGGACCTCCCCCGCGAGCCGTCGGGAGGAACTCGCCCCGGAGGCGGTGACCAGCACCTGGGGGACCCCGGCCGCGGCGAGGGCGCGCTGGGCCTGGAGCGTGACGGCCGTCTCGCCGGACTCGCTGAAGACGATCGCGATCCCGGCGGCCCCGACGAGGTCGGGGTCGAGGAGCAGTTCGAACGAGGAGACCGCGCGCAGGAGCGCGCGGGGCCCGAGCAGTTCGCGCCCCGCCGCGACCGCGCCGAGCGCGGCGTGGTACGACGTCCCCTGGCCGACGAAGAGGACGGGCCGGTCCGCCGGCGGGCGGGGGATCCCGGCGGAACGCGAGAACGTCGAGTCGACCGTCCGCTCGAGGGCCTCCGGCACGGAGACGATCATGTCGTGCATGAAATACGGGTGTCCGGTCCGCCCGTAGGGAGGATGCGGATCGTCCGGGGGCGGCCGCTCGAAGGTCGCGGGGGCGGACATGCCGTCGGGAGCGGGGCCTCCCGCATAGCCCTACCGGACCCGGAACGGCGGGGCTACCCGCCGATCCGGGGCGCCCGCTGGAAGCGGGCGATCGCCTCGCGGGTGACGATCCCGACCAGCTGCTTCGGCGCCTTGGCGTCGACGACCAGCAACGCGTCGACCCCCTCGTTGTCCATCAATCCGACGACCTCGAGCAGGTTCGAATTCGTCGTGAGGAGAGAGGGTCCGGTCTCGACGATCTCGGAAACGCGCAGCACGGGACGCTCGGTCGGCCGGACGTTCAGGATGTCCGCCAGGCGGACCTCGCCGACGATCTGCCCGCCGTGGACAACCGCGAGGACCGAGTACGGCGACCGGGAGAGCGTGAAGCCGGCCGCCTCGACCGACTCGGACGGGGCGATCGTAGTGACGTTGGTCTGAAGGACCGAGGCGACCGGCATGTGTTTCAGGAACTCGGCGAAGTACTCGGTCGTGTGCGCGGGGGACGCGAGACGGTTCGGAACCTGCTCGGAGTAGAGATGGTACCGTCCCGCGATGTAAAACCCGATGAAGATCGCGACCATCGCGGGGACGAGGAGCGCCTCCGAGCCGGTCATCTCGACCACCATGAGGATCGTCGCGATCGGTGCCTTCGAAACGCTGCCGAAGAACGCCATCATGCCGATGACGGCGAACGCCGTGACATCTCCCGGGGTCGCGATCGCCGGGATCGCGAGGTCGACGAAGCTGACGACCGTGAACCCGGTGAGTGCTCCGATCACGATCGCGGGGCCGAACAGCCCGGCGCTGCCCCCCGATCCGACCGTAAGGGTCGTGGCGATCATCTTCACGAAGATCAGCCCGACCACGAGCAGGAGCACGAGCAGGGCGAGATGGCCCTGGAACAGGAGCCACTGCACGATCCCGTAGCCGATCCCGACCGCGCCGATCGCGACTAGATGGTTCTCCTGCGGGAGGAGGTAGTAGAGCGCCGCCAGCATCACGCCCCCGAGTCCGGCCCCGATGGCGGGCCGAGCCCATACCGGAACGGCCCACCGGGCGAACGCGGCGCGGGACCGGTAGAAGAGGGCCACGTAGAGGATCCCCAGCAGTCCGGCCACGAGCCCCAGGAGGGCGAATATCGGTAGCTGCAGCGGGGACCAGCCGACCCCGGGGGTCGCGAACTCGGGGCCGAATCCCTCGAACGAGCCGAAGATGGAGTAGGAGATCACCGAGGCGATGATCGACGGCATGATCACCTCGGGCTCGAAGTCGGACATGTACAGAATCTCGCTCGAGAGGAGCGCCGCCCCGAACGGCGCCTTGAAGATCGCGCCGATGCCCGCGCCGAGCCCCGCCATCGCTGCGACGCGGCGCTCCTGAGCGGAGAGGCCGAGGGGCCGGGCGAGAAAGCTGCCGAGGCCGGAACCGATCTGCGCGGTCGGCCCCTCGCGCCCTCCGCTGCCCCCCGTACCGAGGGTGAACACCGAGGCGAGAAACTTCAGCGGCGGCACCCGGTAGCGGATCGCTCCGCGGCCGCGGTGGAAGGCGCGGATCGACTGGTCGGTGCCGTGCCCCTCGATCTCGGGGGCGCCTTTCCATATCAGCAATCCGGTGGCGATCCCTCCCCCGACCATCGCCGCCGGCAGGAGGAAGAAGAGATGCGGGTTGCTCGACCAGGAGAACGGGTCGATGGGGGGGTGGCCGTTCGCGGGCAGCTCCAGCCCGAGCACCCCCCCGAGGAACGCGTTGCTGGCGACGGTGAGCGCCTCGAAGAAGGCGGTCGCGACGAACCCCGCGATCACCCCGACCGAGATGCCGATGAGCGCCCATCGATACAAGCTGCGCGCCCCGCTGAGGTCGGGGCGCCGGAGGCGATCCCAAAGTACCGCCCAGCCGGAGTCGGGCGCCGGATCGATCCCGGCCGCCGTCGGAGTCGGGTTCATCCCGGACACCCGGAGACGGGAGGGGGGCACCGGCCGAGGGCCGATGTTCGCCGCAGGGCGGGTGTCCACGGTACGGTAGCCGACATCGGCGGTCGATGCGCCGGACGACGCAACCGGGGAGCGCGCACCCGCTCCTTGCTCTTGACCTTGCCGGTCGGCAAGGTCAAGTCGCTTCGTCGGATGCGGACGGCGATGCCGGTAAAGCCACCCCCTCTGCCGATATCGGCGCCCGGCCTCGTGGGGCCGGTCTCGACGTTCTCCTCTGTCGCGGGCCCGCGCGCGAATCGACGGGCGCGCAGCCGGCCGTACGCGCACGTCCGGCTGGTCATCGACCTGCGTCCGGTGGGGACTCCTCCCCGGGGATCGGCGGTCGAGCGGCTCGCGGCGCTCTTCCACCGCCGGGCTCCGCCCGACCTTCTGTCGCTCGTCGCGGCGACCCTGCACGCCCTTTCTGCGCGTCACTTTCGATGGGTCGACCACTGGGAACTCCAGCCGCACGGGTGGCTGCCGCTCCCACCCGGAGACGGACCGGGGGCCCGGGAGCCGGTCGGCCAGCTGCTCGCCCTTCTCGCGGACGATGCGGCACCCTCGACCGAGGGTGCGACGGGATTCTCGGCCCGGCTCTCGGATACCGGCGGGGGACGGGCCGACCTCGTCCTCCGTTCCCGCCGGCGCAGCGGGCGGGGAGCGATCACGCTGGATCTCTACGGTTCCTGGACGTCGGTCGACCTCGCGTCGCTCCGCGGAGCGTTCGAGGACCGCCTGCCGGTCGCCGAATTCCGCCTCGACCGCTACCGCTACGAAGAGTGATCCGCGCCGTGCGGCCCTTCCGTGCGCCGGTCCGGGCGGCGGGGGCCAGGGGCGTCGATCCGTAGGCGCCGTGGGGATACCGCGGTGGCCGCTCGGGCCGACGGGCCCCGACGACGCGCCGACTTCGGGCCGGCGGGAGCGGGTGGGGCCCTCCTCCCGGAGATTCGGGGTTCCCAGCGGAACCTCTCCATCGGCACCTTCCGTCCGCGGAACCTGACCCCCTCCATCTCGAGCCGGAGCCGTTGCTCTCGGCCGGCCTCCGCCGACAACGCGATCCGGCCGCCGGCCC
>JAJZDF010000091.1 GCA_021828715.1 Thermoplasmata archaeon | reverse complement strand
GCGGCCCCGGCGAAGCCCGCCGCCGCTCCGGCCCCCGCGGCGGAGTGACCTCCCATGATGAACCTCAAGGCGTGCAAGACCTGCAACACGATCACCGACCAGGCGAAGTGCCCGAAGTGCGGGGGGGACGTCTCCCGCGAGTGGCAGGGGTACCTCGTCGTCATCGACCCCGAGCGCTCGGAGATCGCCCGGAAGATGGGGATCCATGACGCCGGCCGATACGCCCTCCGCGTCAAGTGAGGACGGCGCCCTCGGCGTCCCCGACTCCCTCCGTCCGGCGCTCGCCCGGCGGTACGGGCCCGTCCTGAGCGGCGAAGCGGCCGACCGGCGGATCCTCTCCCTCGACCTCTTCGCCACCTGCGGCGACCGTGTCACCGAGCGGGCGATCGCCCTCGGCCACCTTCCGCTGATCGGGATCGTCGACTACGCGACGCAACGCAACGAACCGATCCCCGCCGGGACGTTCGAACCGCTCGCCGCGCGCCGGCGGATCCGGGTCCGAAACCCTCCGGGCCTGCTGACCGACGCGCTCCGCCGGGCGATCCGGGAGACGATCGCCGCCGGCGGGGGTCTGGTCGAGGTCGACGGCGAGGAGGACCTTGGCTCGCTCGCGCTCGTCGAGGCGCTCCCCGCCGGGGCTACGGTTATATACGGTATCCCGGGTGAGGGGGTCTCCTTCGTGGGGGTCGACGTCGCCGCGAAGGACCGCGTCCGAGCGCTGCTCGCGCAGATGGAACCCAGGAGAATCGTCCGTGGAGATTAAGGTCCTCGAGGAGAAGGCGAATCCGCTGCTCCGCCGGCGGGAGTTCGCCTTCGAGATCAGCCACCCGACCGCCGCCTCGCCGAAGCGCGAGCAGGTCCGGGCCGAATTCGCCAAGGTCGCCAACGCCCCGCGGGAGCGCGTCATCATCGAACGGATGCACGCCCGCTACGGGACCGCCACCACCCGCGGCGAGGCAATGGTCTACGAGAGCGTCGACGCCGCGAAGGCGATCGTCCGCGACCACATCCTCGTCCGCAACGGGCTCAAGGAGAAGGCGGCGAAGGGCGGAGCGGCCCCGGCCGCCGACGCCCCCGCCGAGCCGCCGGCGGCTCCGGCCGAGAAGAAGGAGTGAGCGCGATGGCGAAGGCACGAGTCGGTCTCTACGCCGTGAAGGGCGAGACGCTGGAACGCACGCACCGCTCCTGCCCCAAGTGCGGCCCGGGCACGTTCCTTGCCGAGCACGGGAACCGTCGTTCCTGCGGCCGCTGCGGCTACTCCGAGTCGAAGGCGCCCCCGGCCGTGGCCCCGCCGCCGGCGGGCAAGGGCCGCGCCGCCAAGGCGTAGATCCGGATTCCGGATCGTCGTCACCCCCCCGTCGTGCCGGCCCCCGCGGGGGCGGATGCGGTTCCTCGCAGTGCGCGTCGGTAGATCCTGCGACTCCCGAATCCGAGTCGACCTCTCCGGGCCGCCGCCCGGGGAGGCCGGGGTCGGTTCCGGCGCCTCCGGTCGCGCCATAGGTTTACCTTCCTCGCCGGTCGTCTCCCCGGTGGGTCGGGAGCGGAGCGTGACGGCGGCGGCGGGGCGGTTCGTGACGAAGACGGGCTACGTCGGGGGCCTCGGGTGCCGGAAAGAGTGGTGGCTCCTCTGCAACGCCCCCGGCCGGCTCCCCCCGCCGGACGCGAGCGGACGGTTCCGCAGGGCCCAAGGCCAGGAGGTCGGCGCGTGGGCGCGCCAAAGGTACCCCCACGGCCTCCTCGTCCCGGCCGCGGACCCGGAACGGAGCGACCGCGCATCCCGGGAGATGCTCTCCCGGCGCCTCCCCCTCTTTGAGGCGGGCTTCCTCCATCCCGATGGAACGTGCTACGCCCGGGCCGACATCCTCGTGCCGGTCGGCCGGGAGGAGTGGGACCTGGTGGAGGTGAAGAGCCGCACCGGCCCCGAGGAGGAGGACGTTCACGACGTGGCGTTCCAGCGATACTGCTTCGTCGCGGCGGGGGTGCGCCTCCGGCAATGCCGGCTGCTCCATCTCGACGGCGGGTACGTGCGGTCCGGGGAGATCGACCCGGACCGGCTGTTCGCCGAGGCGGACATCACGGCCGAGGTGGAGCAGGCGCTCCCTCACGTCGGTCCGAACGTGGCGGAACTGCTCCGGGTGGCCGCGCTCGCGGAGCCTCCCGAGTTCGGCCGGGGGGAGGGGTTCCACCCGGACGAGGCCGGGGTGCACGACGACGACGAGATCTGGAGGACGCATCCGGACGCGGACATCTCCGAGCTCTACCGGGGCGGTCGGCGCAAGGTCGAGCTCCTGGAGCGGGGGATATTCCGGATGGAGGAGATCCCGGACGGCACGACCTTGACGGCTCCCCAGCAGATCCAGCGGGCGGCGCACGCCTGCGGCCGCCCCCACGTCGACCGGCGTGCGCTCGTCGCCTTCCTCTCCGGCCTACGCTACCCCTTGCACTTCCTGGACTTCGAGACGTTCTCGACCGCCGTGCCGCTCCTCGACGGAACGCGGCCGTACCAACAGGTACCGTTCCAGTTCTCCGTCCACGTCGTCCAGACGCCGGGGGCGGCAGCGGTACCCCGGTCGTTCCTTTCCCTCGAGCCCGTCGACCCCCGGCCGGAGCTAGTGGCGGCGCTTCGGACGGCGGTCGGCCGCTCCGGTCACGTGATCGCCTACAACCAGGCGTTCGAACGGCGCGTTCTGGGCGATCTCGCGGAGCGGTTTCCCGAGCACACCGACTGGCTGACGGAGCTCTCGGGCCGGTTCGTCGATCTCTACGCGCCGTTCCGGAGCATGGCCTACTACCACCCCTCCCAGCAGGGGAGCGCCTCGCTGAAGGCGGTGCTTCCCGCGGTCACCGGGATCGACTACTGCGGCCTGGAGATCGCGGACGGGGGTGCGGCGAACCTCGCCTACCTCGGCGCCGCGTTCGGCCTCCCCGGCCCGGGGGACGCCTCGCCGGCCCGGGTCGCCGCGACCCGGGAGGCGCTGCTGCGGTACTGCGGCCAAGACACGGCGGGGATGGTGCGGATCGTGGAGCGGCTCGCCGAGATAGTCCACCCTGCCGCAGATTCTTGAGGGGTTTCACTTCGGCCGCTGCGAGCGGAACCCTTCCCACTCATCCGGGGACCGTTCCCGGTAGGGGATGCCTCCGTCGTCGCCGGGGCCGCTCCCCCAGGTGCCCGTTTCCCTGAGCCGCCCCGAACGAGACCTCTTGGCCCGCAGGGTGCGGTGCCGAACCGCCTCCCTGCGCGAAGTTCAACGAGCGCAGTTCGTCCCCTTGGCCGCTCGGAGATGGCGGAGCGCCGAGAACACCGTCCAACTCTGGCGTCGACGGTACGCCGAGGACTCGGTACCCGGTCTGGCCGATCAACCCCGCCCGGGGCGGCCGCGCCGCTGCTCCGACATCGAGCGAGCCGGGGTCATCGCCTTCGCCGGCGAACTTCCCCCGCGATGAGCGCTGCCCTAAAGAGATTCTTCCACGCCGCTATCGCTCGGGAGATCCGCGCCGAACTCCCCGACGCCCCCGGCCGCTCCCCCATCGCACGATGGCTGCGCAGGAACTCCCTACGGCCCTGGCGGTATCGCTACTGGAAGTTTTCCCCCGGCCCGACCTTCCGCCCTCGGGCCGAGGAGATGATCGACCTCTACCACCGCCGATGGGAAGGCCGCCCCCTCCCCCCCGCGAGCACGTCCTCTCCGCCGACGAGGACCTGCCTTCCGGTACTCCACCGAACCCACTCCGCCGAAGCTCCCTCGGGTTCGGTCGGGCGCTGATCTATACGGACCAGCACGGGTGGAGCGGCGAGGAGATCGTTCGGGCGTATCGGTCGAAGGCAGTCATCAAGGAGGAGTTCCGGCGGCTCAAGGACACCTCCTACCTCTCGGACACGCCGCAGTATCACTGGACGGACTCGAAGCTCAAAGGACACCAGTTGATCTGCTTCCTGGCGCTGCAGCTGATGACGCTCCTCCGGCGGCAGCTCCACCGAACGGGGCATGCCGTCACGATCGACGAGCTGGCGCACGCGCTCCAGCGGTGGTTCCAGGTGGTACAACTCTACCCGGGAGGGAAGACCGAGCGACGCCTCCGCCCGATGGGCCCGGTGCAGGAGACGCTGCACCAGGAGCTCCACCTCGGGGTCTACGCCTGAGCGCGGGGCGGCAAGAAGACTGTAGGTAATACACCCTGGACCCGCGATCCGCCGTCAGAGAAAGGCTGA
>JAJZDF010000090.1 GCA_021828715.1 Thermoplasmata archaeon | reverse complement strand
ACGCGCGGCCGGGACCTTCTGCTGGAACTGCTCGACGACCTCGACCGCTTGGGCGATCCCGGTCGCCCCGAGCGGGTGGCCGCAGCCGAGGAGGCCGCCGCGGGGGTTGACGACCAGTTGGCCGCCGATCTCCCCCTGTCCGTCCTCCGCGAACCGGCCCCCTTGGCCGACCGGGCACCAGCCGAACATCTCGTACTCGACGATCTCCGATATCGTAAAGCAGTCGTGGACCTCGGCCATGTCCAGGTCGTTCGGTCCGATCCCGGCCCGTCCGAACGCCTCCCGCGCGGCATGGCGGAGCCCGACCCAGTCGGTGAGCGAACCGGCGTTCGCGAGGTTGTGGAACTGGGAGTACTGGCCCGTGCCGCGAATCCATGCCGGCGTGTCGGTATAGCGACGGACCCGATCCTCCGCGACCAGGACGACGGCGGCGGCGCCGTCGGTCATCGACGAGCAGTCCCCGAGCCGAAGCGGGGGGGCCACGACGGGGAGCCGCCGGAGCTTCTCCCGGGGGAACGTCTTCTCGTAGAACTGGGCGGCAGGGTTGGCGTTTGCGAAGCGGTGGTTCTTCTCGCTGACGGCGGCGAGCTGCTCCTCGGTCGTCCCGTACTCGAGCATGTGCCGCTGGGCGACCATCGCGAAGAACGGGGGGGCCGTCGCCCCGTGGGGACCGTCCCAGGGACGGTCCATGACGCACGCCATCGAGGTGTTCGCCTCGGGCATCGACGGGAGGTTCATCTTTTCGAGTCCTACCGCGACCGCGACGTCCGAAAGGCCGGCGGCGATCGCTGCATACGCGGAGCGGATCGCCGACTGCCCCGAGGCGCAGGCGAGCTCGGTCCGCTGGATGATCCGCGTGGGCCGGAGTCCCATCTGCTCGGCGGCGAGCGGGGCGACGTGGGACTGGAAGGCGAAACGCTCGGGCTCGGCCGCCCCGACGAACAACGAGTCGACCTCCTCCGTGCGGAGCGCCGGGACCGCGCGGAAGAGCGCCGCGCCGACCTCCTGGGCCAGTTCGGCCCAGGTGAGCGGCCGCACCCCGAACTTCGTCGTCGCTCCCCCGACGACCGCGACCTGTCGAAGGTTCATCGGGGCAGCCTCCGGATCGCCTCGGCGAGCCGGTCGCCGGCGGCCGACGTCGGGGTGTGCCCCCCCTGGTCGTACGTTCCGGATCCTCCGGCCGCGAGGACCTCCGCGATCGCCCGCTCGAGCCGGTCGGCCTGGGCGGTCAGCCGCAGGTCGCGGTGCCGGGATGCGAGCCAGCGCAGCATCTGCTCGACCGCGAAGAACGTGGCGAACGGGTTCACCTGGTTCTTGCCCGCGTACTTCGGCGCCGAGCCGTGCACCGGCTCGAACATCGCGTGGTCGGTGCCGATGTTCCCTCCGCTGGCAAAGCCCATGCCCCCCTGCAGGACCGCCGCCAGGTCGGTAACGATGTCGCCCATCATGTTGGTCGCGACCGCCACTTGATAGTGCTCGGGGTTCCGGACGAGCCACTGCGTGAACGCGTCGACGTAGGCGTACTCCCGCTGGACGTCCGGGTACTCCCGGCCCACGAGCTCGAAGACCTCCCGGAAGAACCGGCATCCCTCGAGCACGTTCGCCTTGTCGACGCAGGTGACCCGCTTCGCCCCGTCCTCGGGGGCACCGCGGGAACGGTGACGGGCGGTCTCGAACGCGTACCGGATCACCCGTTCGGCTCCCTTCCGGGTGATCACCCGAGTATCGATCGCCACCTCGGTCTCTCCGGCCCGGCGGAGCCGGCCCCGGGCGGGCGTGTAGAGCCCCTCCGTGTTCTCGCGGACGATCGTGAGGTCGACGTGCTCCGGGGCCCAGACATTCCGGTAGGTCCCGCTGATCCGGTGGAGGACGCCGGGATAGAGACGGCACGGCCGCACGTTCGCATACAGGTCGAGCCCCTCCCGGAGCCCGAGCACCAGGGCACGGCCGGCGATGTCGCCGTTCGGCAACGTCGCGCCGGGCCAGCCGACAGCGCCGAGCAGGATCGCGTCGGCGCGGTGGGCCGCCGCTTCGCTCTCGGGCTCCCACTCCCGCCCGGTGGCGAGGTAGTGTTGGCCCCCGCCCGGGTACTCGGTGGTCTGCCAGGGGGCGGGACCTCCCTCCCCGAGCGCGGCCAGGACCTTCAGGCCCTCGCGCACGACCTCGGGGCCGGTGCCGTCCCCCCCGAAGACCGCGATGTCGTACCCGGCGGCCCTCATGGGGCGGCCCGCGCGGCGGCTTTTCGGTGTTCCAGTTCGAGGCGTACCTTCTCGACCAGTCCGCCGACCTCGAGCAGCTCCAGGAGGTGGTGGGGGAGCGGCGGAAACGTGGCCGAGGCGCCGCTCCGGGCGTTCGTCACCCGCCCCGCGCGCATCTCGATCCGCGCCGGGTCCCCTTTCTCGAAGAGGCGACGCACGCCCTTCGCCTCGATCGTCGGGATGCCGAGGTTGATGGAGTTGCGGTAGAAGATGCGGGCGAACGAGTCGGCGACGATCGCCCCGACTCCGATCGCCCGGAGGGCCTGGGGGGCGTGCTCCCGGCTCGACCCGCAGCCGAAGTTCTCCCCGGCGACGACGATGTCGCCGGTGCGGGCGCCCCCGGCGAACTCGGGGAGCGCGATCTCAAAGACGTGCTTCTTGAGCTCCTCGGGATCGATGATCGTGAGGTACTTCCCGCCGATGATCCCGTCGGTGTCGACGTCGTCTCCCAGCACCCAGACCCGGCCCTCGATCACGTCGCGCACGGTCACATCATCTCCCGGGGGTCGGCGAGCTCGCCGCGGATCGCCGCGGCGACCGTCGCTGCGGGCGAGAGGAGGTAGATGCGCGCCTGCTTCGCCCCCATCCGTCCGGGGAAGTTCCGGTTGGAGGAGGAGGCGCAGACCTCCTCCGGGGCGAGGATCCCCATGTTCCCCCCGAAACAGGCGGAGCAGCTCGAGTTCGTGAAGACCGCCCCGGCCTCCGTGAACGTCTGGATGATCCCCTCCCGAAGGCACTGCTCGTAGATCTTGGTCGAGGCGGGCGAGACGATGAACCGGACCCCGGGCGCGACCCGGTGACCCTTCATCAACGCGGCCCCCTCTCGGAGGTCCTCGATCCGGGCGTTCGTGCAGGAGCCGAGGAAGACCTGGTCGACCTTGACGTGCTCCCGGGCGACCTCCGGCAGGGGGCGGACGTTGTCCGGGGAGTACGGGCAGGCGACCATCGGCTCCATGCCGTCGACCTCGATCTCGACCGTTCGTTCGTAAAACGCGTCCGGGTCGGGTCGGAGAGGGTGCATCGCATGCTTCGCGATCGGGGCGAGGTAGTCGAACGTCTTCTGGTCGGGAGAGACCATCCCGGCCTTGGCGCCCATCTCGGTCGTCATATTGCAGATCGTGAAGCGCTCGGGCATCGACAGCCCCTCGATGGTCGGGCCGCAGTACTCGATCGCCTTGTACGTCGCGCCGGTCGTCTTGATCTCGCCGAGGACCCGCAGGACGAGGTCCTTCGCGGTCACCCCGGGACCGAGGCGGCCCCGGACCCGGACCCGGATCGTCGGCGGCACCTTGAGCCAGAGCTGACCGAGGGCCAGGACCGCCGCCATCTCCGTCGGTCCGATCCCGGCGGCGAGCGCGCCCATCGCCCCGAGCATGTTCGTGTGGGAGTCCGTGCCGACCGCGAGGTCCCCGGGAACGACCCAACCGTTCTCCGCGAGGATCTGGTGGCAGATCCCGTGGTTCCCGACGTCGTAGAAGTGCGGCAGTTGCATTTCCGCGGCGAACTTTCGCAGGATCCGGTGGAGGACCGCCGCGCCTTCGGTCGATGCCGGGACCCAGTGATCGATCGCGATCACGACGCGCTCGGGATCCCAGACCTTCTCCGCGCCCATCTGGTGGAACGGACCAACCGTCTGCGCCCCCTGCTCGTGCATCATGGCGAGGTCGACCTTCCCCTCGACGATCTGCCCCGGGACGACGCGCTCGAGCCCTCCGGCCCGCGCGAGGATCTTCTCCGCCAGCGTCTGCCCGGCGCCGGAGGGTGCGCTCATGCCGCCACCGTCCGGATCCCGACCTCGTCGACCATCCGCCAGAACTCCGGGTCGGAGAGCCCGGGCCGTCCGAAGAGCCGGCGGTACTGCGCGAGGAACGCCTGCAGCTCCCCCTTCGACCGTGCCTCGGTATCGCGTTTCACCCGCATCAACAGCTCGGCGAGGAGCGGGTCGGAAGCGGTC
>JAJZDF010000089.1 GCA_021828715.1 Thermoplasmata archaeon | reverse complement strand
CGCGCCCTGGACGAGATCGCCCCGCTCCCCGATGCGGGATCCGATCCCGACCTGTCGGGCGACCGCCCGGGCGGTCGGCGGCGTATCCCCGGTCAGCATCACGACCCGGACGCCCATCTCGCGGAGGGTCCGAACCAGTTCCGCGGCATCGGCGCGGGGGGGATCGGCGAGGGCGAGCATCCCGACCAGCTCGAGCGGCTCGTGGGTGCCGCGGGCGACCGCGAGGATCCGGGCGCCTCCGTTCGAGAGGCGGGCCACCGTCTCTGGCACATCGTTCGGAACGCTCCCGCAAAGGGCGGTCACGACCGCCGGCGAGCCGAGCACCACCCGGTACTCCTTCCCGTCGGACCGGACCGTAGCTTCCGAGCGCTTGGTGGCGGGGTCGAACGGGACGTGCTTCGATCGGGCCGGGAGGTGGAGTCCCCGCCGCCCGACCTCCTCGAGGACGGCGATATCGACGGTATCCCCGGTCGAGGCATCGCAGGCGGCTCCCGCGAGGGCGAGCACCTCGTTCTCGTCCGCCGGCGACCGGGCCGCGACCTCCGCCAAGCTCTCGCGCCCCTCCGTCAGGGTGCCCGTCTTGTCCACGCAGAGCAGGTCCATGCTCGCCGCCTCTTGGACGGCGGTGAGGCCGGTCACGAGCACTCCCTCCTCCACGAGGGCGCGGGACTCGAGGGCATTGGCGATCGTGAACGTCGCCGGCATCGCCGCCGGCACCGAGGCGATCAGGAGGATCAGGACGAACGGGAGGACCTCGGCCACTCCGACCCCGCGGACCGCCGCGACCCCGAGGACGAGAACGGCGAGAGCCGTGTCGAGCACGACCAGGTACCGGACGATGCGGAACAACAGGTTCTCGAGGTGGCTCACGGTCCGCGCCGAGCGGACGAGCTCGGTGGTCTTGCCGTAGAACGTGTGCGTGCCGGTCCCGGTCACGTCGGCGGTCGCCTCCCCCCGTCGCACGATGGTGCCCGAATAGAGGTCGGTCCCGGCCGCGCGGGAGACCGGCTCGGATTCCCCGGTGATCGTCGACTGGTCGACCTCGACCTCCCCCTCCAGAATGCGGCAATCCGAAGGCACGAGGTTCCCGAGGCCGAGGTGGATCCGGTCGCCGGGGACGAGGTCGCGGGCGGGACGGCCGAGCCATACCCCGTCCCGCAGGACCCGGGCCGTGACGTGGAGCCGGTGGCGGAGCAGCTCCAGGGCGGCGTGCGCCCGGCGCTCCTGGACCTGCGCCAGCACCGCGTTGAAGACGAGGAGGGCCAGGATGATCGCCGCTTCGGGGAACTTCTCGAGGAGCAGTTCGATTGCCAGCGCGGCCTCCAGCATCCAGGGAACGGGTCCCCAGAACCGCGCGGCGAACTCCCGCACCGTGTGGGGAGGTTCGTCGGGGATCTCGTTGGGCCCGAAGCGGGCGAGGCGAGCCTCCGCCTCCACGTTCGTGAGGCCCCCCGGCGACCCCGGCGGCGGCTCCGTCGCGCGGGCCGGCACCACGGAACTCATTCCTCCGGGGGTCGCGACCACGGTTCCTCCACCACCCTCCGCCGCCGCATCGTAAGTTACGGTCGGACGCTCCGTACCCGCGCCCCCCGGCGAAGGGCGCCGGACGCACGTCCCGCGGGAGGCGACGGTTGCAGGGTCCCGGATGCCGGAGCCATCCACGTGCCGGATCGGCGCCCCGAGAGCCACCCGAATCCGACCCGCCGGCGCATCGACCCGGGCGTCTTATCTGTTCTTCGTCAACCCGCCCCGGCGGCCCGTGCGGGGAGCTCGCGGAGGTTCGGGGGAGGCGCGCCGCCGGCTCGGCCGTGATCCCGCGGCCGCTCCTAAAGACCGATCCTGTCCCGGAGTTCCTCGGACGAGGCGGTGCCGGCTCCCGACCCGCCGGGCAAGGGGCATGGGACCTGCGGCCGGCCGTCCGGGGGAGGGAGCCGGAGCGCCGGTCGCCTTCCCGCAGATGCACCCGAGCCTTTCCGAGGTTGCCGGGCCGTGCCGGTCGGTGGATCGACCCGATCGACGGGCGACCCCCTGCGAGCCCGAGCGGATTCCGCGAGCGAAGCCGGATCCGGGCGGGTCGGGGCCGCTTTCCGACGGCCGTCGCCCGACTTGGATCGACCGGTCAGTAGGTGGCGATCGTTCCGTCGATCTTCGTTCGCTGGAGGACGACCCGGAAGAGCCAGATCCCGAGCGGGACGGTGACGAGGGCGTAGACCGCCATCCACGCGAGGGGGGCGGCCTGGCTCGAGATCGATCCTCCCTGCAGGAGCCCCGACCGGAGGGCGTCCAACCCGAAGGTGAGGGGGACCGAGTACGCCAGGAAGCGGATCGGCGAGGGAAGGACCGAGACCGGGAACAGGACCCCCGCGAAGAACTGGGTGAAGAGGGCAAAGAACGTCGCGACCGGGTTGCCCTGCTTCGTCCACATGATGAACGCCGCCGCCACGAGCCCGAGCCCCGTGCTGGAGACCGCGAGGAGCACCGTCGCGAGGACGACCGTCGGGAGATTGACGACGAAGTGGACCCCGAGGACCCCCCACCCGACCGCCAGGATCACCCCGGTCGCCACGACGTTCAGCGTGACGCCGAAGAGGGACGAGTAGGCGAGGACCGCCCCGGGGGAGGTCGGCGAAAGGAAGACGTGCTCGAGCGTGCCCATCATCTGCTCGTTCCGGATCCGCTGGGCCAGCATCCCGACCAGATTGCTGACGAACCCCTGGTAGGCGAGCCCGACCACGAAGAAGGCGATGTAGGAACCGCCGTCGAGCGCCGAGATCGAGGAGCCCGCGGCCCCGAGGAACACGGCCAGCAGGAAGTAGAGGAAGACGGGCACGAGCCACCCGACGAGCGTGAGGGCGACCTGGGCACGGTAGCTCGACCAGACGAGCCAGCCGCGCAGGTAGGTGAACAGGTACGCCTTCCGCAGGACGGCCCGCCACGCCGGCTCCGATCCTCCGCCCCAGGAGCGGGGGAGCTCCGGGGCCTCAGCCAACGGCGCTCCCGGCGTCGCTCTCGGCGCGCCCGGCCACGACCCGCCGGATGAATTCCTCTTCGAGGACGAACGGCCGCAGGTCGACCTGCTCGACCGAAAGTCCCTTCGCCCACAGGGCCTGCAGGAGGGAGGGGACGGCCCCCCGGACGTCCGTGGTCTCCGCCCGGAGCAGCGTGACCCCGGCCCGCTCCTCCACGCCCCAATCGGTCGTACGGGCCCCGATCGGGCCGGCGGCCCAGATACGGAACGCTGCCCGGACCTCCTCGGCCGGTGATCGCAGCAGGACGCGCACGACCCCCTCCTCGGCCGCGGCGGAGGGACTCCCGATCATCTCGAGCCGGCCGTGGTGGATGATCGCGACCCGGTCCGCCAGCCGCTCCACGTCGAGCAGGTTGTTGGCGCTCATCAGCACGGTCTGGCCGCGGGCGCGGCACTCGGTCGCGATCGCGTGGCGGATCTCCTCGGCCGACACGGGGTCGAGGCTCGACGTCGGCTCGTCGAGGAAGAGGAGCGGGGTCTGGAGCACGAAGGCCCGGGTGAACTGGAGTTTCCGCTGCATGCCGGTCGAGTAGGTCCGGTAATCCCGGCGCAGGATCGTCTCGGTGAGGCCCAAGCTCTTCGCGATCGGCGCCACCCGCGCTTCGAGCACCTCCGGCCGGATGTTGTAGAGGCTCGCGAAGAACAGGAGGTTCTGCCAGCCGCTCAACCGGTAGTAGAAGCTCCGCTCGGTGTTCGTGACGAGCGCGAGTTGCGCGCGAGCCCACCCGTCGTCGGCCACGACGTCGCGGCCGCGGATCCGCGCCGTTCCCGACGTCGGCAGCAGCAGCGTGGAGAGGATCTTGAGCAGGGTGGTCTTCCCCGCCCCGTTCGGGCCGATCAGGGCGAATATCTCCCCCGATCCCACGCGGAACGAGACATGGTCGAGGGCGACCGTCGGCGGGCGGGGGGGCCGCCACGGGTACATGCGGTCGCCGGGAAACGACTTGCAGAGGTCCCGTACCTCGATCTCGGCGGCCACGGACGCGCATTCGCTCGGCGCGCCATATCGGCTTCGCTCACCCCGGCAGGGTCGCAACCTGAACAGCGGGGCCACCTCCTCCCTACAACGGTGGTGACGTCGGGGCCATCGGGGTTTCCTTGAGGAGCTCGGAGAGCTTCAGCCGTTTCAGACCCTCCTTCACCCGGTTCGTGACGTTCAGATACCAGGTTCGCGCCTGGCCTCCGAGTTGCACCTCGGTCC
>JAJZDF010000088.1 GCA_021828715.1 Thermoplasmata archaeon | reverse complement strand
GTCTCCGACTCGGGGACCGGGACGATCTCGGATCGGAAGGTACCCTCCCGGACGGCCTCGGAGGCGCGCAGGTGGCTGCGGAGACCGAAGGCATCGAGGTCGGCCCGCGAGAGGCTGAACTTCCGGGCGATCCGTTCGCCGGTAAGTCCCATCAACTCGTGCTCCTCGTACGCGTCGACGAGGGTGTCGTGCTGCATCGCATCGTCGAGGACCTGGGGCCCGGGAGCAGGGCTCCAGCGCATCGCGCCGGGAACGAGGTACGGCGCACCCGACATCGATTCCATGCCGCCGACCACCGTCCGGTCGGCGAGTCCGGCGCGGATCATTGCGTAGCCGAGATGGAGCGCCTTCATGCCGGAGCCGCAGACCATGTTCACGGTCGCCGCGCCGACCGAATCGGGAACGCCGGTTCCGCGGAGGACCTGGCGCGCCGGGTTCTGGCCGGCCCCCGCCTGGATCGCCATGCCGAACAGGACCTGTTCGACCTCCGTCGGAGCGACACCGGCCCGCGCGAGCGCCGCCCGTGTCGCCAGGATCCCGAGGCGGGTCGCGGGAACCCGGCGCAGGCTCCCGCCGAACTTACCGATCGGGGTGCGGACGGCGGAGAGGACGGCGACCGACGGCTCGCGAGGAGAGCTCATCGCGGTTCCACCGGGACGGCGATTATGAAGACTGCGCCCCTCCCGGGGCGGCGCTCCCCGGGGGGCCCGTCAGTCCTCTTCGACCCGCGGTGCGAGGAGGTATCGGCCCTCTCCGCGCCCCGCACCCATCGAGAACTCGATCTTGAGAGGATACTCGTTGCCGACGTACAGGGTCGCCTCGTCGGCGGTGATCGCCTTGACCATCGCCGCGAAGAAGTCGAGAGGGTACATGCTCTTCACCGTGTCCTTGGTCTCGATCCGGGCGAGAGCCTCCTTCGGAAGTCGGAGGTCGAGGCGGTCGGTGTCCCCCTCCGAGTGCATCGTGAACCCCTCGGAGTCCACGCTCAGCGTCACGTGGTCGGTGAAGCTCTCGCTTCCCCGTATCCCTTGACGGAGATCGTCCATCTTCACGGTGACGCTGGCGGGCGGGGTCACGTTCGGCACCTTCGGGTCGGTGATCCCCGCAGGGTCGACGACCGCCATCTGCCGGGTCAGGCGGCCCACGCCGGCGACGAGCCGCTTCCCGTCGAACTGGAGCTCGAGAACGTCCCCCGGTTTCGACAGCCGAAGCACCTCCCGCAGCTTGTCGATGTCGACGCCGACCTCGGTCGGCTCCCCAGTGAACTCCTCGAAGATCTGCTTGTTGAGTTTCAGGACAAGCATCGCGACACGGGAGGGGTCGACCGCCTTCGCCTCGAGGCCATCCTTCGACACGGCCAGCTTGACCTCGGTCACCAAGGTGGAGACGACCTCGACGATCTCGCGAAGGTTCTCCATCTTGATGCGGACCTTGAACATCGGAAGCCTCGGAGTCGGACATCGGCCTCCTCTAAAAAGGTTGCTTCGCCGGCGGAGGCGGTCCGTTCACCGCAACGGGTTTGGGGGCACCGCCGGTGGGGTTCCCGATGACCGAGTTGGCGTACCTCGCGGACGGCCCGGCCGGATACGTCCGCTCGTTCCGGGCTCGGATCACGGCCCTGCCTCCCGGCGCGGTGGTCCTAGACCGCACCTACTTCTACCCGGGCGGTGGCGGGCAGCCTCCGGACCGCGGCGCCCTGCGGCCGGTCGGAACCGACGTCGAGGTCGAGGTCGTGGACGCCGCCCGCTCCGGAGCGGCGGTCCTGCACCGTCTGCGCCGGGGACGCCCCGGGGCGCTGGCGCTCACCGTCGGGGCCGAGGTCGACGGAACGGTCGATTGGGAACGCCGCTACCGACACATGCGGCTCCACACCGGCCAGCACCTCGTGAGTGCCCTCCTGTTCGCGCGTCACGGGCTCCGGACGAGCCGGGCAAGCCTCGCCGGATCGTCGGCGACGATCGACCTCGAAGGGCCGCTGCCCATCGGGGCGGTGCCGGATCTCTCCGACGCCGTGGGGGCCGCGGTCCGTCGGGGCCGTCCGGTGACGATCCGCTACCTCCCCCGGGCCGAGTGGGAGGCGCGACTCCCGGCGCCGCGCTCGGGCCTCGTCCCCCTCCCGCCTCGGGTTGACCCCGTGCGGATCGTGGAGATCGAGGCGGAGGACGCGTGTCCGTGCGGCGGCACGCACCTCCGCTCCACCGGGGAGATCGGGACGATCCGGCTGGAAGAAGGTGCCGCGCCCGCGGACCGGGCGCGGATCCTCCTCACCCTTGGGGATCCCGAGGCGACCGTTCCGCCCGCGTGATGCCGTACTGGGCGACGTCGTGCCATCGGCCGTGGTGGAACAAGGCGGAGCGGAGCGTCCCTTCCCGGCGGAACCCGAGCCCTTCGGCGAGACGGACCGACGGCACGTTGTTGACGTCGCAGGAGATCCCGATCCGTTCCACGGCGGAGGTGTCGAAGAGCCGGTCGAGGAGAAGGCCGACCGCCGCCTTGCCGTAGCCCCGTCCCCGGGCGGCGGGGTCGCCGATCAGATACCACACCTCGACCGTTTCGAGCACGGGGTGCGGCTGGTAATGTCCGACCGTGCCGACCACCGGCCCCTCCGGGGCCGGCTCCACGACGAAGCGGGGGGCGAGCGACGAGGGATCGGTCGGTGCGTCGTCGACGGATCGCCGGAAGACGTCAAACGACTCCGAGCCAAAGCGGTCGAACGGGGCGACGACCTCGGGGTCGCGGTACCACTCGAAGATCCGGAGGAGGTCCGCGGCGGCCGGAGGCCGGAGCCGGACCGGCGGACCATCGATCGGACCCATGGGATCAGTCGGGGGACCGGTCGGAGGGGACCCCGCGGACGTCCGGATCTTCCAGGAGATCGCCGGCCGCGACGACGTGCGCCGCGGGCGGCAGATCGACGTTTCCTCCCGGGGCGAACGGCGCTTCCGCCCGGCGGATCTCGAGCGCGGCGCGGTGGCCAACCGGGGTCAGCGACAGGACGTGCTTCGGCTCCGAGTAGCCGACCACGTACTGGGTCCGGCGATAGACGAGCCGGGACATCTCGAGGAGGCGCATCGCATTCTTGAGCATCCCCGGGTCCTCGGCGGCAAACTTTCGAAGGATGCCGAACTCGGTCGTCCACTGATCGGCCTCGAACCGGACCTGGTTCCCCCGGTGCTCGAGCAGGTGCACGAGGAGCTGCCGTTCGAGACGGCCCAGCTCCTGCGGCGCCATGGTGGTAGGTCGTCCTCGCCTCGGCCCCTTTACGCGATGGTCGTGATCTCGTAGCTCACGTCAAGGCCCTTCAAGGAGGCGTGCATCGTCGTCACCAGGTGAATGACCTCGTCGATCGCGGCCCGGTCCTTCCAGCGGTACACGAAATCGTGCATCCCCATCGACTCCTCGAATCCGACCGACCGCATCGCGTCGAGCACCTTCGCAGGGTCGGCGCCTTCGGAATGGAATATCATCCGCACGTAGGTCCGCATGCGACCCTCTCGGGCGTAGGCAAGTGAGGTCGTTTAGGCGCCCCTCGGTTTATATATGCTTCCCTGACTGGCGGTTGCCAAGATGCCCTCCGCACCGACTTCGGGACCGGTCGTGGTTACCGGGGGCGCCGGCGCCATCGGCTCGGTCCTGGTCGGCGCCCTCCTCCAGCGGGGGCACGACGTGCGCGTCGTCGACAACCTCTCGGGCGGTCGCGTCGACCGGCTGCCCCCGAGCGGCCGCGTTCGGTTCGTCGGTGCAGATCTTCGCGAGCCGGCCGCCTTCGAATCCGAGTTCCGGGACGCGGTCGCCGTTTGGCATCTGGCGGCGAACCCCGACATCCGGCTCGGGACGGAACAGCCCCGCATCGATCTCGAGAACGGAACGCTGGCGACGTTTCACGTGCTCGAGGCGGCCCGGCGCGCGGACGTCCGTTCGGTGGTCTTCTCGTCGTCCAGCGTGGTCTACGGGACCGCGCGGGTCTTCCCGACCCCGGAGGAGTACGGACCGTTGCTGCCCGAATCCATGTATGGGGCCGGCAAGCTCGCGGCCGAGGGGCTCGTCTCGGGCTACGCCCACTCCTACGGGCTCACGGCGCACATCTACCGCTTCGCGAACATCATCGGCCCCGGCATGAGCCACGGCATCCTGCCGGATTTCTTCGAGAAGCTCCGGCGCGATCCGTCCCGGCTCGAGGTCCTCGGGGACGGCTCCCAGGCGAAGAGCTACCAGCGAAGCGAGGACTGCGTCCGCGGGATGATCGA
>JAJZDF010000087.1 GCA_021828715.1 Thermoplasmata archaeon | reverse complement strand
CGTCTACACCGGGATCACGATCGCCGAGTACTACCGCGACATGGGCTACGACGTCGCCTTGATGGCCGACTCCACCAGCCGGTGGGCCGAGGCGATGCGCGAGATCTCCGGACGCCTCGAGGAGATGCCGGGCGAGGAGGGCTACCCGGCGTACCTCGGCCGCCGCGTCGCCGAGTTCTACGAGCGCGCCGGGCGGGTCGTCACCCTCTCGCCGGAGCAGCGGACCGGCTCCGTCACCGTCGTCGGCGCGGTCAGCCCGCCCGGCGGGGACTTCTCCGAGCCGGTGAGCCAGAACACCCTCCGCGTCACGCGGGTCTTCTGGGCGCTCGACGCGGCGCTCGCGTCGCGCCGGCACTTCCCGTCGATCAACTGGCTCAACAGCTACTCCCTCTACGCCGCGGACCTCGACCCGTGGTACCGGACGGAGATCGCCCCCGACTGGATGGCGCTGCGCCAACGGGCGGTCCAGACGCTCCAGCAGGAGGCCGAGCTGCAGGAGATCGTCCAGCTCGTCGGCGTCGACGCGCTTCCCGAACGCGAGAAGGCCGTACTCGACCTGTCGCGGATGCTCCGCGAGGATTACCTCCAGCAGAGTGCCTACGACGACGTCGACACCTACACGTCGATCTCCAAGCAGTACCGGATGCTCCGCGCGATCCTCTCTTTCGGCGAAAAGGAGCAGGAGGCGGTGGCCCGCGGAGCGACCGTCCAGCAGGTCCAGAAGCTGCCGGTGCGCGAGCGCCTCTCGCGGATGAAGTCGATCCCCGAGGCGGACCACGTCGGGACGTTCGACCGCCTGGAATTGGAAATGGGAGAGGCGTTGGCCACACTGGGAGGGAACGCCTGATGGCGACCGCGAAGCGCGCGCCGAAGGAGGAGATCGTCGGCGACGTGCCGATCGACTACCGGACGATCGACCGGATCACCGGCCCGCTCCTCTTCGTCCAGGAGGTCGAGAAGGCGGCGTACGGCGAGATGGTCGAGATCGCGCTCCCGAACGGGGAGCGGCGCCAGGGCCAGGTCTTGGACTCGCGCAAAGGCCTCGCGATCGTGCAGGTCTTCGGCCCCACGATGGGGATGAACGTCAACGAGACCGCGGTCAAGTTCCTGGGCGAGGTCGCCACCCTCCCCGTCTCGGACCAGATGCTCGGGCGGGTCTTCAACGGGCTCGGGGAACCCCGGGACGGCGGTCCGAAGATCGTCTCCGACCGGAAGCTCGAGATCGTCGGCAACGCGATGAACCCGTACTCGCGCGAGGAGCCGAGCGAGTTCATCCAGACCGGTCTCTCGAACATCGACGTGATGAACACCCTCGTCCGGGGGCAGAAGCTCCCGATCTTCTCGGGGGCGGGGCTGCCGCACAACCTCCTCGCCGCCCAGATCGTCCGCCAGGCGAAGCTCCGGAACTCCTCCGACAGCTTCGCGGTCGTCTTCGCCGCGATGGGGATCACGAGCGAGGAGGCGAACTTCTTCCTGAAGGAGTTCGAGTCGACCGGCGCGCTCGAGCGGACGGTCGTCTTCATGAACCTCTCCTCCGACCCGTCGGCGGAGCGGATCATCACCCCGCGGATGGCGCTCACGACCGCCGAGTACCTCGCCTACGAGAAGGAGATGCACATCCTCGTCGTCATGACCGACATGACCAACTACTGCGAGGCGCTCCGCGAGGTCGCCGCCGCGCGGGAGGAGGTGCCGGGACGCCGCGGCTATCCGGGATACATGTACACCGACCTCGCCACCCTCTACGAGCGGGCGGGGAAGATCCACGGCCGCAAGGGATCGATCACCCAGCTTCCGATCCTGACCATGCCGGCGGACGACATCACCCACCCGATCCCGGACCTCACCGGGTACATCACCGAGGGCCAGATCGTCGCGAGCCGCGAACTCCAGCGCCGCGGCGTCTATCCGCCGATCGACGTGCTCACGTCGCTCTCCCGGCTGATGAACCAGGGGATCGGCAAGGGCCGGACGCGGGAAGACCACCGCGGGGTCGCCGACCAACTCTACGCGTCGTACGCGACCGGGAAGGACCAGCGGGCCCTCTCCGCGATCGTCGGCGAGGAGGCGCTCACCGCGACCGACCGGATCTACCTGCGCATCGCCGAGCGGTTCGAGAACGAGTTCGTGAACCAGCGACCCGACGAGGATCGCTCGATCGACGAGAGCCTCCGGATCGCTTGGGACATCCTCTCCGAGCTCCCGGAGCCGGAGCTCAAGCGGATCAAGCCCGAGTACATCCGCCAGTACTACCGGCCGAAGGCGCCCAAGGCGTAACGGGAGGTCCCGGTGCCCGGCGAAGAGGTCCGACCGACCCGCCTCGAACTCTTGCGGACCCGCCGTCGGATCGTGCTGGCGCGCAAAGGGCTCAACCTCATGAAACTGAAGCGTTCCGCGCTCATCGCCGAGTTCTTCCAGCTGAGCCGGGAGGCGCTCGAGCTCCGCGGCGACCTCCAGGCGAAGATCGCCCGCGGCTATGCCTCGATCCGGATGGCGGAGATGCTCGAAGGGCCGACCCGCCTCGAGAACGTCTCGATGATGCTCCCCGAACTCGCCCGGGTCACGGTCTCCACCAAGAACGTGATGGGCGTGCGGACCCCCCGGGTCGACGCCGGCGACTACGCGCCCGTGCCGCCGGAGGCGCTCCTCGACCTGCCGACCTCGATCGACGAGTCGGTGCGCCACTTCCAGGGGATCTACCGCGTCATCCTCGACATCGCCGAGAAGGAGAACGCGCTCCGCCGCCTCCTCAAGGAGATCGAGAAGACGAAACGGCGCGCCAGCGCGATCGAGAACGTGCTCATCCCCCGCCTGCAGGCGACCGTGCGGACGATCAAGTTCCGCTTCGACGAGCTCGAACGGGATTCGTTCAGCATGCTCAAGACCGTCAAGCGGAAGATGGAGCAGCCGGAGGCCGCCCGTGCCTAGGACGGAGTGGACCGGCGCCTACGGCGTACCCGCCCCCGTCCCCCCGGCGATCCGCGCCCACCCCGAGCGGGCGTCCGCCTTCGCCCAGTGGCTCACGCTCGCCTGGATCCTCCGGCTCTCGATCGCCGGAGGACTGTTCGTCGCGCTCCTCTACGGGACCCACGTGATCTGACCATGACGACCGAAGCACCGACCGCCACCGGAGACTCCCTCGAGCCGATCAAGCGCGTGACGAGCCTCGAGACCGAGGTCGAGCGGCGGCTCACCGCCCTGCGGAGCGCCGCCCAGGCGGAGCTCGAGGCGACCCGCCGGGACGCCGAGGGGTCGATCGTCGCCGCGCGCGCCGAGGTCGAGAAGAGCCGCGAGGCGATCCTCGGCGAGGCCCGCAGCGGCGGGGAGGCCGAGGCGACGCAGATCGTCGGCGAGGGGACGGCCCGGGCGGCGGCGATCCGCCCGAAGAGCCCCGCCGGGCTCGCCCCCCGGAAGGAGGCGATCCTCTCCGCCGTCCTCGACGAGTTCCGGCCCCTGGCGAAGAAGGGCCCGGCGTGAGATTGTCATGGGCTTCCTCCGTCCGGTCCCGATGGTCAAGGTCGGCATGGTGGGCCTGAAGGCCGACCGCGAGGCGGTCGTCTCCCTCCTCCACGACCTGGGCGTTGTCCAGGTCGAGCCGCTCCGGAAGGAGGCGGCCGAGCTGCTCGGCCCAGGCTCCGGCCCGGAGCTCCAGCGCCCCGTCTCGGACGGCCTCCTCCGCTTCCGCACCCTGCGGGCGGCGCTCCCGCCCGCCCCCGCCGCTCCCCCGACGGCGTTCCCGACGCTCGAGGCGATCTTCCGCGCGGCCGCGGAGGTGCCGATCGACGCCGAGGTCTCGGATCTCAAGAAGGAGGAGGACCGCCTGCTCACCGAGCGGAAGGACGTCGACGACACGGCCCAACTCTTGGAACGCCACCGGCACACCACGGCCCCCCTCGCGGCGCTCCGCTCCCCCCGCCTCCTCTCGTTCTTCGGGGAGGCGACCGACGAGGCGTACGCCCGGATGCAGGGCGAGGTCCGGGCGCTCGGCGAGGCGATGTTCGTCCCCGGTCCGCGCGAGGGGAAGTCCGTCCGCTTCCTGGTCGCCGTCCCGCGCGAAGGGGCCGACGCGGTCGGCCGGATCGCGCAGCAGGCCGGCGTCCGCCTGACCGCGCTCCCCGCGCTCGACGGCCCGATCGCGGAGGAACTGCCGCGCCTCGTCCGGCGGCGCGAGGCGATCGACGCCCGCCTCGCGGCGATACGGGACCGCCTCCGACAGATCTCCGCCGAGTGGGGCGGACGGGTCGACGCCCTCGAGGAGGCGTTCGCGATCGAGAACCGCAAGATCGAGGCGGGCTCC
>JAJZDF010000086.1 GCA_021828715.1 Thermoplasmata archaeon | reverse complement strand
CGGAGGTCCCCGGGGACGTCAAAGTGCGGGAGCCCGACCTCGCCCAGGGCAACGGCCCGCCCCTCCCGGACGAGCCGCCCGGCCAGGTCGAGGGCGGCGAGGTGGAGGGCCAGCGCCGCGTCGGTCACAAGCGCCGGGGCCACCGTCACCAGATCGACGGGATACGGCGCCACGACCGGGTAGGCGATCACGCCCGCTTCGGTTCCGAGCCGCTCGGCCAGGGCGGCGGTCGTCTCGAACTGCGCCCGGTAGTCGTCGAGGGTGGTCGGCGGATGCTCCGCGTAGTTCTGGGTCGCGAGGAAGAGGTGGGTCCCGCCGGCGCGGGCGAACCGCCGCGCGGCGGCGATCCCCTCGCCCCGAGGGCTGAGGTGGCAGTGGTGGTCGACGACCGGGAGGTCCGACGGCAGGGGCACGCGGGCCGTCCGCCCCCGGACTACCGGAGCAGGCCGGCGCCCTGGAGCTCCTTCGTGATCTTCTTGACGGCGACCTCGACATCCGACGGCTTTCGCGCGCCGGTGCAGACGAGCTTGCCGCTGCCGAACAGCAGGACGACGACCCGCGGCTCGTCGATGCGGCAGACGAGGCCGGGGAACTGCTCGGGCTCGTACTCGACGCGGTCCAGCCCCAGGGTCACGGCGATGGCGTTGAGGTTGATCTCGCTCTCGAGGTCGGAGCTCGCGACGATGTTCTGCACCTCGATGCGGGGATGCATGTTGATCTTCTGACCGCCCTTCTTGATCTGGGCCGCCACGGAGTGGATCGATTCCTCCACCTCGTGCATGCTCTTCGCCCCGGTGCAGACGACCTTGCCCGAACGGAAGAGCAGGATCGCGGTCTTCGGCTGCTTGAGGCGGTAGATGAGCCCCGGGAACTGCTCGGGCTCGTACTCCGCCCCGTCGAGCCCGAGGGCGATCGACTGGAGGTCGAGTTCGTCGCCGAGGGAGGTGGAGGCGACCACGTTCTCGATGCGAATCTTCACCAAGGAAACCCCTCCGCGGGTGAGTATTTAAACGAGTATTTAAAGAATCGGTCGCCGTTATATCCGCCATTGGCGCACGTCCCGGCCCGCGGCTCCCGAGGAGGAGCCACGTCACGGCCCGAGCGAGCGCTCCTCGGGGAGTTCGAAGAACTCTCGGAGGACGCCGCGCGTGAATCCCCAGAGGACGTGGCCCGCGACGACGGTAGCGGGCACCTCGCGGGGGCCGCGGGTCGTCTCCCGGACGACCGGGACGGTCGTCTGGAGCGCTTTCCTCGGCAGCCAGAAGACGTGGGCGACCTCCTCTGGATCCGACGCGAACGGACGATGGGGCCCCTCCCCCAGCGCGGCGGCAAAGACGCCGACCCGCAGCCCGAAGCGGGGGGCGGGAACGGTGCGGACGAACCGGGGATCCCCGGTCAGGTCCGTGGCGTCGAGTCCGACCTCCTCCGAAAGCTCCCGCAGCGCGGTCGCGGCGAGCGACGGGTCCCGCGCGTCCACGTGTCCGCCCGGCAGCGCCACCTGGCCGGACGCCGGGTCGTCCCGGCGGACGGCCCGCTCGATCAACAGGGCCGCGACATCCTCCTCCTCGGGTCTCAGGACGATCGTGACGGCCGCCTCGGCGGTGGAGACCGGGGGCCGGGCGGGGGCGAACCGTCCGAGCCATCGGTCGAGCCGGCTACCGGAAGGGGGCGCGGGGGCGGTCACGCTTGCCAGTCGTAGGTGACCTTCCGCTCGACAACCTGCTGGTCCAACGGGTGATCCCTCCGCACGGCCAGCTGCTGTTCCACGACCAACAGCCGCTCCGTGAGGCGGCGCAGCTGTTCCTCGAGCGCCGCGACGCGGGCTACGAGACTCGGGTCGGAAGGTGGGCCCACGATGCGGGAACTTCCGCCCGGCAGATAAACTCCGTGACCCCCCCGGGTCACGGGGCGGGGGTCTCGGGCCGGCGTACCTGGTCGAGGATCGCCTCCGCCAGTTCGACCGGGCGCTCGACCGGTACGAGGTGCCCTGTCTGGGCGAGGATGCGGATGGTGGCGCCGGGGATCGACTGGCGCAAGATCCTGCCGTGGGACGGGTCGACGACCTGGTCGTCCATCCCCTGGACGATCAGTGTCGGGCAGCGGAGCCCGGCGATCCGGTTCCGCTCGTCGAACCCGACCAACTGCTTCCCCCAGGCCGCCGCCGGACCGTAGGAGCGGGTGCCGACCTCGTCGTGCATCTGGTCGACGACCTCCAAGTGGGCTTCCACCCAGTCGGGATAGTAGAGGTCCTTCAACAGTCGCACGGCGAGCGCCTCCCGCCCGTCCTCCGCAGCCGTCGACCACCACCGTTCCAGGACGGCCCGGGAGTGGTGGTCCAGATAGGCCGCGCTGCTCACCATCGTCAAGCTCCGCGTCCGCTCCGGGTGGTCGAGGGCGAGGCGGAGCGCCAAGAACCCCCCCGCGCTGAGCCCGACCCAGTGGGCCGCGTCGATCCCGTGGGTATCGAGCAGGTGGAGGAGGTCGGCGACGAACTCGTCCGGGGAGTACTTCGCCCCCACCGGCGCCGGGGAGCGTCCGTGGCCGCGGAGGTCCGGCGCCAGCACCCGGTGCGTCCGGGCGAGGATCGGGATCACCGCGTTCCAGAGGAGCCGATCCCCCCCGAGCCCATGCAGCAGTACGATCGGGGCGCCGCTCCCCTCGAGGCGGGTGGAGAGCTCGACCGGGGCGACGTCCGGCACGGAGGCCGCGACGTGCCGGCGCTCTTTACTCCGGCGGGCCGCCGCCGGGGCACGGCTAAATAGCACGGGCCCGCTCCTGCCGCCATGGCGCGCGGCGTGATGCTGATGAGCGGGGGGATCGACTCGCCCGTCGCGATGCATTACCTGCTCCGGCAGGGGCACGAACTGCTCGCCGTCCACATGGACAACCGCCCGTTCACCGACGATACCCCTCTCGAGAAGGTCGTGGACCACCTCACCGTTCTGCGCCGGCAGTACGGCCAGCCGATCCCGCTTTACGTCGTTCCCCATGGGACGACCCAGACCACCCTCATGCGCGAGACGGACCGCCACGTCGGCTGCGTGCTCTGCCGCCGGTTCATGTGGCGGTCCGCGGAGCGGATCGCGGAGCGCGAGGGGGCCTCGTTCCTGGTCACCGGCGAGGCGCTCGGTCAGGTCGCCTCGCAGACGCTCTCCAACATGCGGAGCGCGACCGCCTCCGTCCGCCTCCCGATCGTCCGCCCGCTCGTCGGGCTCGACAAGCAGGAGATCGAGGCCGTAGCGAAGTCGATCGGGACGTACGGGATCTCCACCCGACCCGGGGTCTGCTGCCAAGCCGTCCCGTCGAAGCCGGCGACCCGGTCGAACCTCGTGCAGATCCTCCGCGAGGAAGAGCGGATCGACGTCGACCAGATCGTCGAGGACTGCGTCCGCCGCGCCCTCGTCCTCTGAGGGGCGTGGAGCCCCGTGTACCGGACGCTGCGCCTCTGCGCGAGCGGCGGCGGCTTCGAGGCGATCCCCGACCCGCCCCGTCCGCTCGACCTCGCCCGCGTCCGCGCCTCCCTCGAGGCGGCCCTCGTTCCGGTGGTCGACGCACGGGTGATGCTGATCGCCGCCGTGGGACCCGAGGTGACGATCGCCCGATCGGGGCGCCTCCTGTTCAAGACCCGCGACCCGGCCGCGGCGGATCGGGCGTTCAACCTCCTCCGGCCGATCCTCGACCGGGCCGCGACGCCACCCGGCGCCTAGATTAAGGCCCCGGGGCTCCCGGCGGGGGGGGGCCCGTGCGGGAGACGTGGGTCGTTGGCGCCGCCTCCAACCGCTTCGGCAAGATGGCCGAGAGCGGACGGGAGGCGGCGACGCGGGTGGCGCTCGCGGCGATCGACTCGGCCGGGCTGCGCCCGGCGGATATCGACTACACGTTCGTCGCGAACTGCTTCGGGCTCGCGGAGCACCAGGCGCATGTCGGACCGCTCATCAACGGCGGCCTGGGTATCCCCGAGGTGCCGTCGGTGTCGCTGGAGTCGGCGTGCTCCTCCTCGAGCGCGGGGCTCCACGAGGCGTTCGTTCACGTGGCGGGCGGGTTCGCGGACGCGGCGCTCGTCGTCGGCTCCGAGAAGCTCTCGCATCTGGACACCCTCGCCGCGACGAGCTACTTTGCCATCGCCGCCGACTACCCGTTCGAGACGCGGAACGGGGCGACGTTCCCGGGGCTCTACGCCGCGCTCGCGAGCGCCTACCAGCACGCCTATCCGACCCGCCCCGAGATGTTCGGGGCGATCGCGGTAAAGGCCCATGCGAACGGGGCCCGCAACCCGCACGCGCACTTCCAGAAGGGGATCACTATGGAGACGTACCTCG
>JAJZDF010000085.1 GCA_021828715.1 Thermoplasmata archaeon | reverse complement strand
CACGCCGACGCCACCCGCCGACGGGCTAAAAGGGGCCGGGCGGCGCGGCGAGGATCTCCTGGGTCGCCGTCTCGGGCGATCGGTACCGCCCCCGCGCCGGGGACGCCGTCCCGCCCCACCGTTCGCGCAGGTCGTCCCGCCGGATCCCGAACGGCCCGAAGAGCGTCTCCGCCTCCCGGGCGAGCAGGTCGAGGTAGGCGTCCGCGTCGTACCGCTCGCTCCCGTCGACCAGCTCCAGCGGCCGGACCCGGTCCCGGTACGAACGGCTCCCCCGGTCGAGGACGACGAACCGGACCGTCTCGCCCGCCGCCCGCGGCGCCCCGGCGGCGGCGAGCTGGCGGACGGCGGCGACCGAGTCGGTGAACGTGACGAACGCGTCGCCCGCCTGCCCGAGCCGGTGGGCGATGACGAGCTCCTCTACCGGCCAGGCGCCGGCGGCGACCTGCTCGGCGAACCGGTCGGCGCGCCGGACGGCCCGCGGCAGGCGGGCGCGGAACTCCTCGGGGGATCGCGCCGGCCGCACCGCGTCCAGCAGCTCCGCCTCGAACCGGCGGACGAGGACCGGAGTGTCGTGCCGCCGGGCGCCGATCCCGCGGAGCTTGAACGTCCCGTCCACGTAGCAGCCGTAGTAGCGGTTCGGCACCCCCAGGCCATGGGCGACCGCCGGCAGGAAGACAATCCAGCGGTACCGGCCCTCGTAGCCGAGCGGCAGGTCGGTCGCTGCGCTCGTGTTCCGGGCGAACGCCTCCGCGTCCGGCAGGCGGGCCGGATCGGCGGGGGCGAGCCAGAGGGAGTCGACGATCCCGTGGAGGACCCGGTAGCCGGCCGCCTCCGCGGCCGGCACCAGGTCGGCGAGGAGGGCGCGGGCGTAGGCGTTGATCGCCTCGTGGCATTCGATCCGGCCGAAACGCGCGTTCCGGTACCCCTGGTAGCCGAACGCCGTGACGAGGATCCACTTCAGCATCTTCACCCGCCCGACGAGGCGCGCCCGCACCTCGGGCGCGAGGGTCCGGTCCTTCGCCGCCGCCTTGTAGGCGAGGCGGCGCCGGAGGAGGGGCTCGAGGGTCCGGGGGATCAGCCCGACCTCACGGGTGCACGAGCGGTAGCCGAGGCCGGGGGCGCGGAGCGGGCTCTCCGGGCAGCACCGGCACTCGAGCGTCTCCGCCGAGAGGTTCTTCCGGACCATCAGGTGCGGGAACAGGCTCGCGAAGTCGAACTCGTCCACCGGCCCGAACAGCCCGACCGGCGGGACGAAGATCACGCCTCCCCGGTCGGCGGCGACCAGGCGGTCGGCCCGTCGGAACGCCTCGGGGCGGTTCTTCTTCCACGGGACGTGGGCGCCGCGGCGGAGCGCCTCCGCCATCTCCATCGCGGTGAAGCACGTCCCCGGTGACTGGCGCGCGACCGTCGAGAGCGAGAGACGCGAGAGCCGGGCGGCGTCGACCAGGCCGGAGAGGTCGGCGTCGTCGAAGAGGAACGAGTTCTCCCGGTCGAGGTGGAACCGGCCGACGAGCGGGTACGTCGCGGCGCGGTGGACGACCTGACCGTACGTCGCGAACGACCGCGCGGAGCGCGCCGGACCGAACGGCGCCGGCTCGCGGCCGAGGACGAACTCCGCGGGCCCGAGGCCGACCGCGGCGGCACGACGGTAGAGCCACGGGAGGTCGACCGCGTCGCCCCCCTCGGTGAGGAGGACGTCCGGATCGGTGCGCGCGAGCTCGGCGACCAGCGCGCGGAGGAGATCCTCCTCCGGCCCCTCGAGGGTCGCCGCCCCGAGCCGGATCGCCGCGACCCGCCCGTCGGGCGGCGGGAGGCGGCCGCGACGGCTCCCCGCGAGCGAGACGGCGAGGCGCGCGACGCGCAGCGGCGGGAACTCGTAGTCGATCGTCTCCGCCGGTTCGGTCGCCGCGAGGTCGGCCGCCGTCCCGACGATCGGGGCGAACGGATAGAGGTCGTGGGCGAGATGGTAGAGCTGCGGCGCGCCGAGGTCGACGTCGAAGAGCTGGAAGCGGACGAACCCGCCGCGCGCGTCGATCGCGTTCGCGAGCGCCCGTCGGTCCGTGTGGCGGGTCGGGACGACCTCGAGGACGCGCCGCGGCCGCCGGTCGAAGATCGACGGGCGGAGGACGACCGGGCGGAGCCGGTCGACCGACGGCCGGTCGCCGAGGAAGCGGACGAGGTCGTCGAGCTCCGGGCGGGCGCCGACGACGTAGAACGGCGGGCGGTAGTCGACGGCGGTCCGCCGGACCCGGCCGCTCCCGCGCGCCTTCGTCCAGAGGACGACGGAGCGCCCGTCGCGGCTCTCGGTGATGTCGAGCAGCCAGGCGTCGGGGACGCTCACGCGCGTCCGCGACGGGCCGGCGCCGCCGTCCCGTCGGGCGGCACGCGTCGGGCGAGGTCGAGAAGGACGGAGAGGAGGATCGACTCCAGCAGGTCGGGGCTCCCGACGTACGTCGCCTGGGCCACGTACCGCCGGGCGCCGAGCCGGAGCGTCTCGAACGCCGCCCGCTCCTCGGGGGTCGTGAGGAGGCGCCCGAACTCGTCCCAGCGTTTCAACCGCTCCTCGAGCGCCTGCCGGTAGGTCGGGACGGTGCGTCCCACGCGATCACCTCCCCGACGTCGCCGCCGAACTCCTCGAGCCCGCGCTGGCCGGGCGCCCGCTCGACGAGCGCGAGGCGCGCGTCGTCCCGGAGCGCCCGGAGCCGGAGCGCGGACGGCCCGCGGGCGAACGTGACGAGGTCGCACCACGGCGGCCCCGCATCCTCGAGCCCGGGGAAGCTGCCCGGCCCCGACGGGTCGAGCGTCAGCAGCAGCGGGAGGCGCTGCGTTTCGGCGACCGCGCGGAGCCCACCGGCGACGTGGCGGAGGAGGGCGGCCCGCTCGTCGGCGGGGATCTCGTCGATCGCGAACGCCGCGGGGAGGTCGTGCCCGACGAGGAGCGTCGGCGGGTGGCGCCGGGCCTCGGCCGTCCAGGCGTCGACGAGCGCCGCCATCTGGTAGCCGGTGAACGAGCGGGCGATCCGGAGGCGGCGGAGGACCTCCGTCGCGTCGACCCCGAGGCCCCGGCCGGCCGTGCCGATCCGGTACGGGTCGAACCGGTTCGCCCCTTCGAGGAGCGAGATGCGGCCCCTCCCGAGTGCGTTGCCGGCGTAGAGGAGCTCGAGGACCGGGTCGACGGCGGCGTGCGGGCCGATCCAGAGCGTCGCCTGGCCCGGGGCGAACCGGCGGGCGAGCCACGGGAACAGCGCCGGCGCCGACGGAAGCCCCGCGAGCGGCCGCTCCCGGCGGGGCCGCGGCCCGAGCCGGCTCCGGGCGGGGAGGCGGAGCGGGCGGACCGGCAGCGCCGGGAACGGCGCGTCGTCGAGCCGCGGTTCGGGAAGGGGGAACGCCTCGTGCACGGTCGGGACTCCGGATGTGTGACGGTCCCGGGGCCTCTAAAGCGGCGGCTCGGGGGGGCGCGGAACGGCCCGGTGGCGGGGCGTTCCGGCGACTCGGCCGGCCTCTCGGCCGGGAGCGTATCCGATCGCCGCGACCGGCCCGCCCCCGGCCGCCGGGGGCCGGGCTCCGCGTCACCCCAGCCGCGATCGCGGTCGGGGGGAGACCCCGAGGGCATCGGCCAGGTGCTGCCCGTTGATCGCGGCGTCTCCCCGGAAATGGTTGTTGAAAAAGCCGTAGGTGACCGTCGCGTGCTCGGCGAGCGCGCGCAGGCGGGGGACCCACTCGGCGAGCTCCGCGTCGGAGTACGGGTAGTCGTACCAGAGCGGCGCGCCGTGGCCGTGCCAGCGGACGTAGGCGAACGGGGCGGTCACCTCGAGACGGACCGGCAGCAGCGGCTCGTCGACGACGACGTAGGCGAGCCCGAACTCGCGGAGCAGATCGAACGACGCGGGGGCGAGCCACGACCGCTCCCGGAACTCGACGGCGACCGGCAGGTCGCGGGGGAGGGCGGCGTAGAAGGCGCGGACGGTCGACGGGTCGAAGCCGAGCGACGGCGGGAGCTGCAGGAGGGCGGCGGCGAGCTTCCCGACGGCCCGGATCGGCGCCAAGACGTCGAGGAACCGGCGGAGCTCCTCCTCCGCCCCGAGGAGGCGGAGCTCGTGCGTGATCGTCCGGGGGAACTTCGCGGCGAAGCGGAACCCCGGCGGGGTCCGTCGTACCCACGAGGCGGCGACCGACGGCGGCGGGAGGTGGTAGAACGTCGAGTTGACCTCGACGACGGGGAAGAGGCGCGCGTAGTAGCGCAGCCGATCGGAGACGCCGTGCCGGGGGTAGACCCGCCCGACCCACTCGGGGTAATCCCAGCCGCTGGTGCCGATCTGGATCCCGCCCACCGTTCCCCGCCGACGCCGACGGTCCTG
>JAJZDF010000084.1 GCA_021828715.1 Thermoplasmata archaeon | reverse complement strand
GAAGTACGACCACTTGTGGCAGAGCGGGCAGGCCATGTACCGGCCGGTACCCAGCCGGACCGAGGAGAGCGACGCGCCCGGCACCCAGTCGTAGTCAAACGTCCCGCCGCATTTCGGACAGGTGAGTCGGGAGCGCTGGACCGCGCCGGGCGTGCCGAGCGAGCGTCCCCGTTGCAGAAGGATCGCCCAGATGACGACGGCGATAACGATCAGGACGGCCGCGCCGACGCCAATCCAGAACACCAATCCTACCATGCTCTTCCTACCGGTCCTCTCCCGACTTCTGCGGGGGCAGCGTGCGGTGAGGAGAGAGAAGGCGGCGGACGGCGCCGAGGAACGTGACGATCGAATCCTCAAATAGCGGGGGGGACGACTCGCCGGATCCGTTGGAGCGCGGCAGGAGCCGCTCCTCCCGCCCGACCGCAAGGGCGTACAGCTGCCAGTCCGAGAGGGAACGGGCCGCCTTGTGCCGGATCCCCCAGAGAAGCTTCCGACGGTAGACCGGGTTCGGGAACGCCCGGGCGAGCCGGTGAGGGACCTCCTCGGCCGGCCCTTGGGCGAGCTGCGTCAGGAACTCCCTTTCCGCGCGGCTGAACACGACGGGGGGATGATCCCCGTCTATAAGACGTTACTTAATTCAGTAACGCCGAAGCGGTCCGACCGTGCCGTCCGAGCGGGAGCCGTCCGCCCGTGAGGGAGGGGGAGCCCCGGCGGGAGCCCTCCTGCCGAGTGCCTAACCTTCGGCCATGGTGACCAAACCTTCAAGTACGGTAGGCATCGAGCGGTCGCCGTGGCCGCCCCGCTCCCGCCCCCGTACCCCCGACGCCCGCGGCTTCCGATGCTCGACCACCCGTGGATCGTCCTCCTCGTCGTGGTCGTCTTCTTCGCGGCATTGTCGCCTCTCGCGCTCCACTACACCTCGTCCGTGAACTACTCGGGGGGAACGGCGAACCTATCCGGCACCGAGTCGGCCCGGGCCCAGGCGCTGCTCGCCACGGTCGCTCCCTCGCATTCGACCCTGATCGTGGTCGTGGAGCTCGCCGGCCTTTCCGCCGGGACCGTCCAGAACGACACCCTCGGCCTGCAGGCCGCCGTGACGGCGGCCCGCCTCCCGTTCGTCAACGGGACCGAGTCGGTCTACTCGGCGTATTCGGCGTACCTGGACGGGATGTTCGGCGCCCAAGTGCCCTCCACGCGCGCCCTCGCCGGTACCGTCGAGAACACGACGGCGTCCATCTACCGGTTCCCGGCGGCATTCCTCGCCGTGTGGAGCGCTTACGGTGCGACCCCGGCGTCCATCAACTCGAGCTACGCGGAAGCGAACGGATCGGCGACCGGCTACGAGGCCGCGTTCCGTTCGGCCCTGCTCCAGAATGCTTCGAGCGGCCCCTCCGCCGCCGCAGAGGTGCAGGCGGCGGTCGAAGCGACGGCCCGGCCGTACTTTCCGGCCACGCCCGCACGGAACGTCTCCCTGGCGTCGACGGACGTGACGGCGTATACGACGGCGACCGATCGGCTCGTGAGCCAGCTGCTGAACGCCACCAGCCCCGGCGCGGCCGTTCCGGTCGCCTGGGTCGCGGCCGCCCTCGCCCCGGGCGACTTCGGAACCAACTACGTCTCCGCGAACGGACTGGCCGGGCTGCCGGCATTCCTCCGGGCCGAGTACGTGAGCCCGGACGGGTCGGTCGGGTTGGTCCTGGTCGTCTTCTCCGTCAGCGAAAGTTTCCGCACGTCGGACGGAACCTATCCCGCCCAGTCGGCGACGCCGACCGTGCGCACGATCGCCGCGCACTGGTTCGGAGACGCGGCGGTCGTCACGGGCAGCGGGGCATTCGCCTACGATTCGGCGCAGCTTACCGACAGCAGCGGGCCGCTGTTCGCGCTGACGTTCCTCTTCCTTGGCCTCGCCGTGGCCCTCACCCTGCGGTCGTGGATCGCGCCGCTGCTGACCGTCGCCCTGGTCTCTCTGGCCACGGTCGCGGGATATCTTGCCATCGAGTTCACCGCGCTCCTTCTCGGCCGCGTCGATTTCACGGTCACCTACACGCTCACCGCGGTCACCCTCGGGGTCGCCACCGACTACTCGCTGTTCCTCTTCTATCGGTACCGGGAGGAGCTGACCCGGGGGACCCCGCCGGAGGAGGCTCTCCGGATCGCCACGCGGAGCTCCGGCTTCGCGATCCTGGTGAGCGCCGTCACGGTGGCGGTCGGGCTCGGCAGCCTCTCGTTCCTGAGCGGGCTCAGGACCTGGGGCCCGGTGCTCGCGGTCACGATCCTCGCCGTCGGGATCCTTTCGGTCACGCTGTTACCGGCGCTGATGCGGCTGGTCGGCCCCCGTCTCTTCGTCGCGCGATGGCTCCGGCCCGCGGGGCCCCCCGAGCGGTCGGTGTTCTACCGCGCGGCGGCCCGCTCGGGGAAGCGGCCGGGGCTCCTCCTGCTCGTCGCGGTGCTGATCGCCGTTCCGGCGGTGCTCGGATTCCTATTCGTTCCGACGACCTACAACTTCTCGGGAGGGTTGCCGTCCGGCACCCCGAGCGCCCAAGGGCAGCAGGAGATCCAGAACGCGTTCGGGGCGAACCTGCTCTACCCGACGTACGTGATCGTTTCCTCGCCCGCGCCGTACGTGGCCCCCAACGGCTCGCTCACCGCCTCGGCGATCGCCCTCCTCCCCACGGTCGCCGTCGACCTCCTCCATCGCAACGGAGTGGAGTCCGTGACCGGACCTTTCGTGGACGGCCGGAACCTCTCCGCCCCCGGCCCCGGGAGCGCCTCCGCCGTCGCGCCGTTCCTCCTGGACGGGGGCCGTGCCGCGTATTTCGTGGTCTACTCCTCCTACGGCCCGTACTCCCCGAGCGCGCTCTCGCTGGTCGCCTCCCTCCGCGCGGACCCGACGTACCTCGTGGGCGGGCTCACTTCGTCGGTCCTCGACCAGCAGGCGCAGGACCGGGCGCAGTTCCCCATCCTCGAGGTGCTGCTGGCGGCCCTGATCGCGGCGGTGCTCGGGTTCTCGTTCCGCTCGGTGCTGATCCCGCTGGTCTCCCTCTCCGGGGTCTTCCTCAGCATCTCGGCGACGACCGGACTCCTCTACCTCATCAGTACCTACCTGCTCCGCACGGCGCTGCTCTGGCTGATCCCGCTCATCCTCTTCGTGATCCTCATGTCCCTCGGCAACGACTACACGGTGTTCCTGCTGTCCCGGATCCGGGAGGAGCAGCGCGGGCACGGCGAGATCGAGGGGATCCGGCGCGGGATCGCCGGCAGCGGGGTCGTGGTCAGCGCGCTCGGCCTCATCCTCGCTTTCTCGCTGGGGTCGCTCGCGCTCCAGCCGATCTCGTTCCTGCAGGAGGTAGGGATCGCCTTCGTGATCTCCCTGGTTCTCGATACGTTCGTCGTCCGCCCGTTCTACTTCCCGGCGATGCTGACGCTGATCCACCGGCACCGCTCCCGGCGGTCCGCCCGCCGCCCGGGAGCCCCGGGGTCGGGCGGGACGGCGCGGCAGGCGGGACGTTGACGTTCCTTCGCGTGAAGCGGATTCGCCATCGGCCGTACGCGTATCTCGTCGAGAACGCCTGGGTTGCGGCCCGCGGACAGTCGCGCCAGCGCACGGTAGGGTATCTCGGTCGGCTCGAACGGGTGCGCGCAGGGCAGATCCCGCCCGCGTATCGGACCCCCGAGATCCTGCGCCGACTGGCGACCGAGCAGGAGGCCCTCCGACAGCGGCGCCGTCCGGCGACCGGCCGCTTCCGCGACCGGTTCCTCGCCGCGCTTCTGGACGGGGACGCCGAGCGCACCCGCCGGGTCGCCCGCGCGGCCGTCGGGGAGCTCGGCCGAGAGGAGTTCCTGACCCAAGTGGTCGTCGGGGCCCTGCACGAGATTGGGGAGCGGTGGGCCGCCGGGACGACCACGGTCAGTCAGGAACACCTCGCTTCCTCGACCTTGGAGTCCTACCTCGCCCGGTTTCGCGCCCCGACCGGCAGCAATCGCGCCTCGGGACCGGAGGTCGTCGTCTGCGTCCCCGACGGGGAGCAGCACACCCACTCGTTGCTCCTCGCCGAGATCGCGCTCCGGGAGAAGGGGTACCGGCCGATCAACCTGGGCCCCTCCGCCCCGAACCCTGACACGGTCTCGTTCGTCCGGCTCCGCCGGCCGTCGGCCGTGTGTATCTCGGTGACCCAGCCCGCGACGATGGAGGCGGCCCTTCGCCTCGCCCGAGAACTGCGGCGGGCCGTTCCCACCGTGCGCGTAGCGATCGGGGGCCAGGCCGTGGCCTCCCTCGCCCCTTCGGCCCGACCCTCCGGCGTGGATCTGTACCGCGGTTCATTTGCGGAGTTCATCCGGGGCGGGTCCGGAGAGCGGGGCGGCAGAGACCGGTCGTCCCGGGGCATGCCGCCCGCCGACTGCCAAAGCCCCGGAGGGCGGC
>JAJZDF010000083.1 GCA_021828715.1 Thermoplasmata archaeon | reverse complement strand
CGCCGCCGCCACCGCCACCGCGGTCACGGTAGCCACCGCCGCCGCCGCCGCCGAACGAGCGCCGCTCGCTCTCGAACTCCTGCTGGCTCATGTCGAGGGTCGTGTTCACGTCGCCGACCGAGTCGGTCGACTTCGCGAGGTTCCCGTACCGCCCGACGTTGAGGCGCATGTGGCCGCGCACGAGGGAGACGTACCCGTTGTCGACGAGGATGATCTCGTCCTTGGCGATGGAGCCGATCTGCTCGTTCCAGAGGGAGAGGGTGATCGTCGCGGTGTCGTCCCCGACGACCGCCTCACAGACCTTCCGCGGGTCGCCGAACTTCCCCATCACTTCCTTGGGATCTCCGATGTTGACGACCTTCACCAGGACGTTCACTTGCTTCGAGTTCGGCGTAAGGTCGCGCACTTTCGTCAGGGGTTTGTCCACCATGGGTTCGCCTTCTTCGTTCGCTTCGCTGTTGCGTTGCTCGGGAATCGTTGAACGGGCTCAGGTCGCGCGGACGCTCATCGCAGAAATAGGACGGGCGGGACGCTCGATTCGGGCGGGCTCGCGGATTCCTCGAACGGACAGGTTGCGGGGGGCATATAAGCCCGGCGGCCCCCCACGGGATCGGCCCGCTCCGCCCCCGACGCGGGGTCGACACCCCCCCGGAGGCCCGGCAACAGCCTTTTGGCCTCCGCCGGCCGTGCGCCGGCGGACCGGGTGTGAGCCAGCGATTCGACCTTGGTGTCCATTTCCTCCTGCGCGGGGAGTACGACGCCGCCGTCCGTACCTTTCGGGAGGTCCTCCGGGAGGAGCCGACGGACGCCGGCGCCTGGTCGTACATCGGGCTCGCGCTCGCCCATCTCGGCCGCGCCGCCGAGGCGGAGGGGGCGCTCGCCCGGGCGATCCAGCTCTCCCCGTCCAACGGGGAGGCGTGGTTCCACCTCGGGGTCGCCCGGGGGCTCCGGGAGGAGTGGGGAGAGGCGGCGAGCGCCTACCGGCGGGCGGTGGCCCTGGCGCCGGCCGATCTGGTCGCCTGGCACCGGCTCGGGGTCGCGCTGGCCGAGAGCGGCGACGAACCCGGCGCGAGCGCTGCGTTCGAGCGGGCGCTCGTCCTCTCCCGGGCCGAACCGTCGGAGGCGCCGTCCCCGGGACGCCCGCCGGTCGACGACCATGTCGAGGAGGTCGGCGCCCACGAGGGGGGACGCGAGGCCAAGAGCTGGATCGACCTCGCCCTCTCGCTGCTGAGCCTGGGCGACGAGGAGGCGTCGGTCGCCGCCTACGAGCGCGCCTATACGCTCGACCCGGCGCGGGCCCAGGCGTCCCTCTTCCGTCCGATGCTTCACCTCGTCACCGCCGTCTCGGGCGGCGGCGCGGGGGCGCCGGACCCTTGGGCGACGAGCGGGGCGATCCCGGGCCGGACCCCGGCCGGCCCGCGCGCGCTCCGTCCGATCCCGCGCGACCCGCCGGAGCTTCCGTAGCCGACCGGCCGGACTACAGCGGCTTCGGGGCCGTCGTGACGATCGTCGACTCCGCCCACTCCTTCGTCCGCTCGCGGGCCACGGCGTGCGCCGCGTAGAACGGATGGATCCGCTCGAGGACCTTCGACTTGCACTCGCCGCAGAGCATCGCCCCCGAGCGGCAGTCCCGGGTGACCTGGGCGAACTCCTCGTCCGAACGCGCGAACCGGGTCCGCCAGAGCGCCCAGACCGAGCAGACCTCGGGGACGGCCCCGAGCCGGCGCTGCTCCTCGACCGTCGTCCGGCCGCCGGTGAACGCCTGGCGTACCTTCCGCTCGACCACCTTCGGCGGGTCGTTGAGGAAGAGGGCGTTGTCCGCCCGGTCGCCGGTCGTCGACATCGCCGATTCCCCGAGCAGTCCGGGAAGCATCTGGCTGTGGAGCAGCGCCGGTTTCGGGTAGCCGAGCCCCTCGGCGATGTCCCGGGTGACCCGGAAGTGCGGGTCCTGGTCGATCCCGCACGGGATGAGGCACGGGACCGTGCGTCCCTCGGCCCACGACGGCCAGAAGCAGGGGACCGTCTGGAGCGCCGTGTAGAAGACGAGGCCGATGTTCGTGCTCGGCTCGAACCCGAAGACCGCCTTCACGGTCGAGTACGGGATCTTCCGGGCGACCCGGATCGCGAGCGGGTAGAGCGCCGCGATCGACCGGGAGTCGAAGAATACGTGCGTCCGCTTCGGGTCGAACCCCAGCGCGAGGAGGTCGTAGAGGTTCTCCATCCCCCACCGCGCGGTCTCCTCCCGGGAGAGGCCGTTCCGGGCCCAGTACTTCTCGTCGTCCGTGATCTGGATGTACATCGGGACGCCCAGCCGGGCCTGGAGCCAGCGGCACAGCTCGAACGGGACCAGGTGGGAGGTGTGGAGCGGTCCGGACGGCCCGCGGCCGGAGTAGAGGAAGAACGGGCTGCCCTTCTCGAAGAGGTCGAGGACGGCGCCCAGGTCCCGGTGGGAGTAGTAGACCCCCCGGGCCAGGAGCGGCGACAGCTCGCCGCCGGCGACGGCGCGGAGCCGGTCGAGGAGCGCCGCGTCGAGGTCCTGCGTCCCGAACATCTCCCGGAGCCGGGCGTAGTCGATGCGGCCTTTCACCTCGTACGGGGTGACGACGAACTCCTCGGCGGGCACGTTCCCTCCGTCACCCTTCCGGGAAGGTGATCTTCGAGAGGATCTGCTCCCGTTCGGTCGCCGGGATTCCGGCGGCGCTCAACGCGGTCGCGACGCACGAGCGGGAATGCTCGAAGTGGATCGAGTGGCCGCAGGCGGGACACGGTGCCGTCCCTTCGATCAGCCGGCGGAGCCCCTCCCGGGAGGAGGAGGAGTCGCGCCGGGCGAACCGGTCGACCAGGAGCGCCCCTCCGCTCGAGCTTTCGAGGTTGGTGAGCGGGACCCGGACGGGGGTGTTGCAGACCGGGCAGCGGGCCGGAGTACGGCAGGTGCACGCCATGGAGGAGGGGGTCCCCCATCTGTCGACCCGGCCTATTAAGTCGGCGCCACCGCCCGGGCGACGCCCGCCCGGGGCGGGACGAGTTCAAGAACCCGGCCGTGTTCGGCCCCCCGTGCCACCGGAGCTTCCGCCGCGCGAAGTGGGGCTGTCGAACCACTTCGCCCTGGTCGAGGTCCTGAAGCAGCTCAACCGGGCCGAGGCGGAGGAGACCGGAGGCGACGGGCTCGAACTCGGGGAATTGCTCTACCTCCTGCAACGCGGGAGCGTTCCGACCGCCTCCCCCGAGGCGATCGATCGCACCCTCGCGACCTTGGTCGAGAACCGCATGGCGGCGGCGCTCGACGACCCCCGCTACGCGTGGGATCGCGGCCGGATCGTCGGCCGCCGCTACGCCATCACGGTGGAGGGGAAGGCGTTCCTCGCCGGGCAGCTCGAACGGAGCGGCCGGATCGGCTGACCGGGGCCCGGGCCCCCCGCGCCCCGGAGTTTATGTACCGGAAGCCGACCTGAAGGAGGCGTGGCCGCACGCGAGCCGGACCCGATCCGGGCGACCCTGGTCGCGATCCTCCAGCAACTCAACCGCGCAGAGTCGGTGAACGAGGGAAAGGCGCGGGACCAGGCGCTCGAGCTCGCGGAGATGGAGCGCCTCCTGGGCCGCTTCTGGGCCGTCGACCGCGGCCGGGTGAAGGTACCCCACGCGCTCGGCCTGCTCGTCCGCAACGGCCTGGTCGAGGCGCGGATGGAGACGACCGCCGCCGGTCCCCGCCCCCAGTACCGCATCACCGCCGAGGGGAAGGCGTTCCTCGTCGACACGCTCGACCAGAGCGACCGGATCCCCTGACGGCGGGTCGCCCGTTCGCCCCGCCCCGCGACCTTAAGTAAGCGACGGAGGTGGCCGCCGGTCCATGTCGCGGATCCACTCCGGACACAAGGGCCGGGCCGGCTCGCACCGCCCGTATCCCCTGACGAAGCCCGAGTGGGTGACCGCCACGTCCGAGGAGGTCGTGGAACAGGCCGTCCAGCTCGCCAAGGGCGGCGTACCGACGGCCCTGGTCGGCCTCCAGCTCCGGGACCAGCACGGCATCCCCTCCGCCCGCGCCGTCACGGGAAAGCGGCTCTCCGTCCTGCTCAAGGAGCAGGGGATCTCGCCCGAGATCCCGGACGACCTGCAGGCGCTCCTCAAGCGCGTCGTCCACCTTCAGCAGCATCTGGAGGGACACCCGAAGGACCTGGCCAATCGCCGGGGCCTCAACTTGATGGAAGCCCGCATTCGGCGACTCGCCCGCTACTACCGCCAGCGCCAGCGCATCCCCGAGACGTGGCGGTATTCGGCGGCCGGCGCGGCGCTCCAGGTCGACTGACATCCTCCCACGATTGAAATCGTGGGGTTCCCGTTGGGTCCGCTGTCCGCCAGCATCATCCCGCCGGGTTCATGGGCCGTGTCGAGGCGGCCCCACCGAGGCCCACCAGGGCCCCCGGTCTCT
>JAJZDF010000082.1 GCA_021828715.1 Thermoplasmata archaeon | reverse complement strand
CGACAGCGAACCGGGTCGACGCGTTGTCCCAACCGTCGGTGACCAGGAGGAGGTTCCCGTGGACGCCCCGGGTCCCGGCCCGGAGGAGGTCGGCCCCCGCGGCGAGGGCGTCCCAGATCGCCGACCGCCCGCTCGGGGTGAGCAGCGAGATCAGGTTCTCGATGTACGGCAGCTGTTCCGGCTGGATCTCCGCGAGCGGGAGCGGCGCGCGCACGCTCTCGGTGAACGTCACGAGCCCGAACAGCGACCCGGCGCGGGCGGCGTCCTGGAGGAGCCGGAAGACGGCGGTCCGGGCGACTTCGATCTTCTGGCGCTCGCCGTTCGGCGACTCCGGATCGGGCAGCGGCGCGAGCATGCTCTTCGACAGGTCCAGCGCCAGGACGTTCCGCTCGCGGGCGAGGGCGGCGGGAGTGGAGTCGCTCGATTCCTCCATCGTCCCTCCGTCCCGGATTCCGCGACGGTCCGCCGCAAGCGTCGGGGAACGACCCCGCCCCGGCCGGCGGGCCGGCACCGTTGCGTTTACCATGGGCGGGGTATTTCTGGCTTCCGCCGCGGCGCCGGCGTATAACCGGGGGCCGGGAGGCGCGGCGGAGCGGGCCGGCCCGCGGCGTCGGGTCGTTCCCGGCCGTCGGCGGGCACCGGGGCCAGCGTTATAAACCGCCCGCCCTCGGGGGGGCGCGCATGGGTAACATCCGACAGACGTACATCAAGCGGGTCGCGATCGAGCTGATCCGCATCCACCCCGAGTCGTTCGATGGGGACTTCGCCCACAACAAGGCGAAGGTACTCGAGCTGACCGACCTGGGCGTGGTTGTCGATGGCCATATGCAGGTCCATTACAAGAAGCTCGCCAACCGCATCGCGGGCTACGCGACGCGGTACGTGAAGCGGAAGCGAGGGACGTAACCGTCCCGCCCGTTCCGCCGTCTCCCGCCGCGGCGGTTCAGTCGAACAGCCCGAGCCCTTCCTGCAGGTGGACGATCTCGACCGGCGTCGTCGGGCGACCGACGATCATTCCCCGGGAGTTCGCGACCACGCACGCCCCGACGATCGGGACGCCGAAGTTCGCGGTGGATCGGGCGACCGGCACCCCGAAGAGCTCCCCGAGCCCCTCGACCTCGGCCGCCGTAGCCCGGGGGTGGAGGACGACGCCCCGGTTCGTCGCGACCCCGGCCCTTCCCACGGTGCCGAGTCCGGCGATCGTGCCGCGACGCGCGGGAACGCCGAGGGCCCGGGAGACGGCATGGACCGCCGACTCGGAAAACTCGGGATGGACCAAGGCACCCCGATCGTTGGCGAGGACGTTGTTGCCCATCGCGTTCTGGCGGCTGCGGATCACGGTCAGGGGACCGACCGGCGCGAGGGCCTCCCGCTCCTCGTCCGACAGTTCGTCTCCGACGATGGCCCCTCGGGCGGTGATGGCGATCAACGCGCCGACGACCTCGCTCTCGCCGATGTTGGTCCGCACCACCGAAACGCCGAGGACCCGGGCGATCTCCCGGGCGAGCGACGGCGGCACCGCCGACGGTACGATCGCGATGCGGTCGTCGGCCCGTAGGTAGACCCCGAGGTACGGGCTGCCGCCGTAGAGGGTGCGACCGACCGGCACGGAGCGATCGCTCCCTCGCCGCCTACTCGGGGTCGAGGAGGTCGACCTCGATCAGGCCGTCCTCGAACCGGATCGCCTTGACCCGGACCTGCCGGGGAATGTGCTGGATCCCCCGCTCCCAGACGTGCTCGTTCAGGCGGGGGTCAATCCAGACGTCCTCGGGGCGGCCCTTCATGTGGCGGACGACAAAGCGGCGGACCGTCTCCAGCGCATGGCCGGCCCGGCGGCGGCGCGACGGCTGGTGCTGGCTCGCCCGCAGCGGAATCACGTACTCGCGCTCGAGCTCTTCTCCCCGACGGGCGGTCGGGGTCTTTGCCTTCGATGCCATGGATCGTTCCCTTGCCTACTTGTGGAGGTGCCCGCGCTTCCAGGTATGGCGCTTGGGGTGGCGGGTGACCCGCCGTTCCGTCCGCTGCATCACCCACGCCGGCACCCGGCGGTTCTGCCGGACGATGCGGAACAGGCGGGTCTTCCGGGCCAAGCTCTTCCTGCGGTTCGCCATCTTATCGTTCCTCGGTCAGCGGCGCGTGATCTTGATCTCGCGCTTCTCGGGCATCACCCGCTCGAGCAGCGCGCGGAGGGAGGGGTCGTCGACCTGCCGTTGGAGCCGACCGGACGCCGCGAGGGAGATCAGCTGCTGCTCCACCGACTGGGCGACGTCGGGCTTGGCCAGACGGATGCGGCCCAGCCGCTCGCGCGCCTCGGGCGTGAGGATCCGCCGGAGGATCTCGGTGCGTTCCGCCTCTCGGCGCTGCATCTCGGCGTCCTGCTGGGCGTACGCCTGCGCGGCCGCGTACTCTCCGCCGCCGCCCTGCGACTCCTGCAGCTGCTGGAGCCGCCGCCGCCGAAGCTCCTCGAGTTCCGAGTCGCCCATCGTCGACCACCTGCCTCCGCTCGAAGGGCTCTAGAGGTACTTGGCGAGTTCGGGCCGCTCGGCGGCCAGGCTCTTCATCGTCTGGGCGGAGACCTGGTCGAGAAGTTTCAACCCCTGCGGCGTGATGCGCCGGCCCTGGTTCTTGTACGGGCGGACGAGGCCGGACTTCTCGAGCTGCTGGACGATCTCCCGCAGGATGGCCCGGGAGCCGGAGCGGGCGTGGTACGGGGCGCTGCCCCGGTCGCGCTTGCCGCCGTACTCGGCGGCGAGCCGCTCGGTTCCCACCGTGCCCAGGACGAAGATCTTCCGGAGGACGGAGGCGCTGCGCAGGTACCACCAGTCCGGCGAGGTCGGGCCCCGCTGCTTGTGGACGCCGGTTTTCACGAACGTCGCCCACGCCGGCGGCGAAACCGCGGCGCGGTTCTTCAGTTCCACGGCGAGGGGCGGCAGGAGCCTCGAGGGCGGAACGTCGTTGGGATGGGTCATGGAGCGGCGCGCCCACCCGGCCCGCCTATTTAAAGAGAGACCCCCGGCACCGGGGGCCGACCTCGGCAGAGCGGCTCGGGGGCGACCGGAGGGCGGACGCAGGGCGGGGGCTTAAGAAGCCCCCTCCCGTGAGCGCGCCGAGGAGCTGGGGGAATCCGACCGGATGACGACGGCGGCACTCCTGCTGAGCGGCGGGGCGTCGACGCGCTTCGCGGGCCAGCCGAAGGCGCTCCTACCGGCGGGCGAGCGGACGTCGATCCGCCGCCTCGCGGAGACGTCGCTGGCCGCGGGACTCGACCCCGTGGTCGCGGTCGTCGGCACGCACCGGGCGCCGATCGCCCACGAGCTCCGCGGGCTCCCGGTGGAGGTCGTGGAGGCGGAGGACTGGTACGAGGGCCGCACCGCCACCGTACAGGCGGGACTCCGGGCGATCCCCGACGATCGGGACGTCTTGCTCTGGCCGGTGGACCATCCGTTCGTCGCCGCGCGGACGGTCGACGTACTCCTCTCGGTCCGCGACCGGGACGACCTCGCGGTCTGGTTCATCCCGACGTATCGCGGCCGCGGAGGACATCCGGTGCTCTGGCGGGCGGGCCTCCGGGAGGACCTGCTCGAGCTGCGCCCCGACGCTTCGATCCGGCTCCTGCTGCCCGAACTCGGCCCGCAGGTCCGACGGGTTGCCGTGGAGGATCCGGGAGTCGTGGCGAACGTGGATACCCCCGAGGAGTACCGGGCCGCCCTCGACCTCTGGCGCGAGCGCGAGGCGGCGTGATGGACCGGCGGCTCGCGCGCGAGGCGCTCCGGCTCCTGGACGCCCGGGAGGCGTTCGTCCGGGCGACGGTCGTGGAGACGAAGGGATCGGTCCCGGGGAAGCGCGGCGCGTCGATGATCGTCCGGTCCGACGGGACGGCGGTCGGTACGGTCGGCGGCGCCGCGCTCGAGGAGCGCGTGAAGGAGCTCGCCGCCCGCGCGCTCGCGGCCCGGCGGGGCGGCCTCCACCACTTCGACCTCCGCGCGTGGGCGCCGGACGGGCTTCCCTCCCTCTGCGGCGGCTCGGTCGAGATCGCGCTCGAGTACGTCCCGAGCCGACCGAACCTGCTGCTCTGGGGGGGAGGACACGTCGCGCACGCGCTCGCGGAGATGCTCCCCGCGCTCGACTACGACTACAGCGTCGCCGACGACCGGCCCGAATGGGTCGGCGCCGACCGGTTCCCCCGCGCCGAACGGCGCGAGGTCGTCGAGCCCGGGCTCCTCTGGGAGCGGTTCGCGCCGGAGGCGTTCACGCACCTCTACGTGCTGGGCTACGACGCCGCGCGGGACCTTGAGGTCCTCGGGGTCTCCCTGGACCGGTTCCCGAACGCGATCGGGTTGATCGCGAGCGCGCCGAAGCGCGAGCACCTCTTCGCCCAGCTCCGCGCGCGCGGCTTTCCCCGAGAACGGGTGGGCCGCATCCGGTCGCCCGTCGACCTCCCGATCGGCTC
>JAJZDF010000081.1 GCA_021828715.1 Thermoplasmata archaeon | reverse complement strand
TCGGCATTCAGGACCGAGCCGCCGGCGCCTCCGCGAACGGCGTTGTGGGTCAGGACGAAGAACCGGAGGAACGGCGGTTCCCACCGCACGCGGCCGACGACCGCGGCCATCCCACGGGCCCGCGCCGGCCGACCGGCCCAGCGGTCGCGCAGCGGCTGCGGCCGGTCGGGCGCCGTCGTCCGTTCGATCGGTGGATGCGGCGCGGTAGGGAGGAGCCGGCCGGCGAGCGGGTCGAACGCGGTCCACGCCCGCTCGAGGTCGGCGGTCGACGGGCGGCGGGTCGCTTCCACGGTCACCGCCTCCAGGTGGCCGTCCCGCGTCGCGACCCGGGCGCAGGAGGCGAGGACCGGAAACGACGCCCGGACGACCGAGCGGCCCCGCGTCCGGCCCAGGAGCCGTACCGTTTCCTCCGCCATCTTCCGCTCCTCCTCGGGGATGTACGGAACGACGTTGTCGACGATCGCGAGCGACGGGACGCCCGGGTATCCCGCTCCCGAGAGCGCCTGGAAGGTGGTGACGTGCACCGCCCGGGGACGAAGGAGCCCCACGACCGGCGCGAGGGCGAGGACGAGTCCGGTCGTCGAGCAGTTCGGGTTGGTGACGAGCAGGCCCCGCCCGGCTCGCCGGCCGTCGGCGAGGGCAAGATGCGGCTCGTTCACCTCGGGGATCAGGAGCGGCACCCCCGGGTCGAGGCGGTGGTCCGCGGCGTTGGAGAAGACGTGGATCCCGCGGCGTACGAGTTCGTCCTCAATCGGCCCCGCGATGCCGGACGGGAGCGCCGAGAAGACGACCCGCACCCCCCGGGCGGAGAGCCGGGCCGGGGAGGCGGGGACGAGGGGACGCCGCGCGAGACCCGGCGGCGGCGCCTCGGCGAGCGTCCACGCCTCCTCCAGCGTCCGGGGACGCCCGCGGGCGCGGCCGACGAGCAGGGGCGGGGCGAACCGGGGGTGGTCGGCGAGCAGGCGGGCGAACTGCTGGCCGATATAGCCGCCGGCGCCCAGGATCGCGCACGGGTACCGGCCGTCGCTCACGGGAGGAATCCCCCGCGGAGCGCGAGGTCGGCGAGGACGAACGCGGTGACGTTCTCGAGGACCCCGACCGCCCGCGGCACGATGCACGGGTCGTGTCGGCCGGTCACCGTGACGGTCGTGTCGCGGTGCGCGGCGAGGTCGACAGAGCGCTGGGGCTTCGCGATCGACGACGTCGGCTTGACCGCCGCGCGGACGACCACGGGCATGCCGGTCGTGAGGCCGCCGAGGATCCCGCCGGCGTGGTTGGAGAGGGTCTGGACGCGTCCGTCGATCCAGGCGAACGGATCGTTGTGCTCGCTGCCGCGCATCCGGGCGGCGGCGAAGCCGGCCCCGAACTCGACCCCCTTCACCGCCGGGACCGAGAAGAAGGCGTGGGCGATCTCGCTCTCGACCGAGTCGAAGAACGGCTCGCCGAGCCCGACCGGCAGGCCGTAGCCCCGCACCTCGATCACCCCTCCGAGGCTGTCCCCGTCGCGGCGGGCCTCCTGGATCGCCGCCTCCATCGCGGCGGCGGCGGCCGGATCCGGCGCCTCGACCTCGCTCCGGGCCGCGAGGGCCCGCAGCTCCGCGGGCGTCGCCTCCGCCGGGACCCGGGCGTCGACGGGCCCGATCGAGCGGGTGAACGCGACGACGTCGATCCCCCGGGCCGCCAGCAACCCCCGCGCGAGGGCCCCTGCGATCACGAGGCCGACCGTCATGCGGCCGGAGAAGATGCCGCCGCCGGAGAGATCGGCCTCGGGGCCGTACCGGACCCGGGCGGGGAAATCGGCGTGGCCCGGCCGCGGGACGTCCCCGAGCCGGTCGTACGGGGCGCGGCGGATGTCGGCGTTCGCAACGTGCGCCCGCAGGATCCGTCCGTCGGAGATCCCGTCGACCAGGCCCGAATCGATCTCGAGCCGGTCCTCCTCCTGCCGCCGGGTGGCGAGCCGGCGCCCGACCGGGCGGCGGCGATCGAGCTGGCGCTGGATCGCCGGGACGTCCACGATCACCCCCGCCGGCACTCCGTCGATCTCCACCCCGACCTCGGGGCCGTGGCTCGATCCGAACACGGTCATACGCAGGCGTTCCCCGAATCGCATCATCCCGTGACCCCCTTCGCCCCGAGCCGGGCGAGGGCGCGCCAGAACCCGGGGAACGACTTCCCGACCGCCGCGCGGGGACCGAGCCGACTCGGTCCGTCCGCGGCGAGCCCGGCGACCGCCGCGCTCATCAGCATCCGGTGGTCCGTGAGGTTGCGGAGGTCGAGCCGGCGGATCGCCGGGCGCCCCTCGACCTCGAGCGCTCCGCCGGGGCCGGACCGGACCCGGGCCCCGAGGGCGCGCGCGAGACGGGCCGTGCCCGCCCGACGGTCGGATTCCTTGTGCACGACCTGGGCCGCTCCGCGGAGGCGGCTCCGGCCCCCCGCGGCGGCGGCGAGGACCCCGGCGAGCGGGTACAGATCCGGGGCGTCGGTGAGGTCGACGGAGAACGGCCGGCGCGTCGCCCCCTCGACCGTGATGTCGGCGCCCCGGGCCCGCACGCGGGCCCCGTAGAGACGCAGCAGCGGGAGGACGGCGAGGTCGGCCTGGGGCCACCGACGGTCGATCCCTCGGACCGTGACCCGCCCGCCCGTGAGCGCCGCCCCCGCCCAGAGGTACGCCGCCCCGGAGGCGTCTCCCGGTACTACGAACGAATCGATACGGATCGACTGCGGGCCCGGAACGAGGAACTCGCGCCCGCGCCGACGGACCCGGACCCCCGCGGCGCGGAGCGTCGCCCGCGTCGCCGACACGTACGGGGCCGACACCGCCCGGCCCGTCACGACGATGCGCGAACTCCCGCGAAGGGTCGGGGCGACCAGCAGCAGGCCGGAGAGGAACTGGGAGCTCGCCGACGCATCCACCCGGACGGACCCGGCGCGAAGGGGACCCCGGACTGTCAGCGGCCAGCCACCGGGTCCGCGCTCGGCCGTCGCGCCCAGTCCTCGCAGCGCGTCGAGGAGCCCGTCGATCGGCCGTAACCCGAGCCGGGGGACCCCGACGAAACGGGTCGTGGACGCCTCTCGCGCCGCGACGGATACGAGGAACCGGAGCGTCGAGCCGGAGGCCCCGCACCGCACCGTCCGGGCGGCGCGGGAGGCGGCGGGTCGAGGAGCGATCGTCCAGCGGCGCCGGCCCCACCGGATCGAGGCGCCGAGGGCTCCGAGGCCGCGGGCGGTCGCCCGGGTGTCGTCGGAGTCGAGCGGTCGCTCGACGCAGAACGGGCCCCCGGAGAGGTAGCCGAGGACCAAGGCCCGATGGGTATAGCTCTTCGACGGCGGCGCGTCGACCGCCCCGGCGAGCCGTACCGGGGCGATCTGCACGTCCGTCACGGGAGGGCCCCCGACACGAGGGGGACGGCGAACCGCTCGGGCGGCATCGCGGCCACCACGGCCCCGAGCGTGCTGCGATCCGCGAGGGCGACGTACGCCGGGCCCACGCCCGAGACGCCGCTCGCCCAGGCACCCGCACGGACGAGAGCGCGGCGCAGCTCCCCGTAGTCGTATCCCATGGCCCGCTCCACGACCCGGGTGTTCCGCTCCATCGCCTCGGCCCAGCGGCCGGCCAGGGCCTCCTCCGCCGCCGCCCGTCCTCCCTCGACCTCGGAGCGGAACCTCTCGACCAGGTCCGGTACCGGACCGTGCCGCTCCGCGGGCAGGTGGACGACCGCGGCCCAGCCGGATCCGACCGGGGCCGATCGCAGGAGCCGGTCGTGCCGATTGTCCGTGAGGACGAACCCGGGTCGAAGGCCGGCGAGCGCGTCGTCGAACGCTCCGGTCGCGCTCGCGCGGGAATCGCGGCCCGCGCCGGCCGACAGTCGGGCGACCTCCTCGGGGCCTCCCCGGCGACCGAAGGCGTCCAGGACCGCTTGGGCGGTCGCGGAGGCGACCGCGCTCGAGCTCTTGAGGCCCCGCCCGACGGGGACCTCGGAGTCGATGCGGAGGCGACCGGAGATCGGCTCCCGGACCCCGACGGCCTCGAGGGCGAGGCGGTAGGCGGCGCGGACGACCGGGGTGTCCGAAGCCGGAGGATCGACCTCGAACGCCGGAGCGCCCGCGCGGTCGAGCTCCGCCTCCGCGTGGACGTAGAGCCGCACTCCGACCGCGCAGCCGATGCCGGTCGGGATCGCGTTGACGATCGAGACGGCGCCCGACGCCCGGCCTATTCCGCGCATGTCGCCTCCCGGGCGGACGTCCCCGCGCCGGCCGACGGCGGAGGAACGCCCCACCAGTGCTCGTACGAGGAGGCGGCCTGGTAGGCGAGGAGCTGCTCGCCGGATTCGTACTCGGCGCCGCCCCGGGCCGCCGCGCGGGCGACCTCGCCGTCGGCGACTCCGTAGACCCAGTCCAGGACGTACCCGCCCCGTACGATGAGGGCGGACAACGGAAGCTCGAGCGCTCCGGATCCTCCCCGCCCGACGCTCGTGGCATGGACGACCAGCGGGGCAGGGCGGGGGGCCGCGAGGTCGCCGCGCCCCGCCCCGAGCGCCCGGACGAGCCGTTCCA
>JAJZDF010000080.1 GCA_021828715.1 Thermoplasmata archaeon | reverse complement strand
GGGGCCCGCCCTCCGCCTCCCCTCGGGGAACGCTCAGCGCAACATCTCCCACGTCAGCGTGCGGATCACGTAGCCGATGGCAAGGTTGGCGAATATCACCTCGAGATCGGCCGGGTAGTCGCGGAGGACGCACGATCGGAACCCGAGCTGTCCCGTCGCGACCGGGCGGTCGTGTTTCAGGATCGAAAAGCGGCCGGTGAGCCGCTCGTTGATAGTGAACGTCACGCCGCCGTAGTCGAGCTTCAGCGGCCCGAAGAGGCTCCCGACGGTGCGGACGACGGTCTCGCCGAGGCGGATATGGATCTCGTCCCCTTTCGCGTGGTAGGAGACGACCGAGTGGACGACCCCGGGTTCGGAGTCTCGGTAGGTACGGTACTCCGTCGAAAAGAGCGCCGCGAGGCGGCGGCCGAGCGCCGCCTCCTCCGAGCCGACCGGTCGGGCGACCCAGCGCTCCGAACCGACCTCCAGCTCGATGACGTTCTTCAGCACGCGGGCCGTCGCCTCGATCATCCGCGAACGGCGCGAACGGGTCCGTCACCTAATAATGTGGCCTCGGCTCGCGGGGCCGTGCCGGAGCCGCTCGAACCGCCCCTCGCGGAACGGGCGATCGGCCTCGGGTTCTACGCGAGCCGGACCCCGGGCGTCCCCGGCCGCCTGAAGTCGAGCCCGGACGCCTTCCGGGTCACGGAACTGTCGAGCTATCCGCTCCCGGATCCGGACGGGGCGTTCGTCGTCCTGAGGATCTCCAGCCGGGACTGGGAGCAGCACGAGCTCGGGGCCGCGATCGCCCGGCGGCTCGGCCGGCCGGCCGGCACGCTCTCGTGGGCGGGGACGAAGGACCGGCGCGCCGTCGCCGAGCGGCTCGTCTCGTACCGGGGCAGCCTCCCGACCGGCCCGCTCGACCTTCCCCGGGTCGACGTCCTCGAGGCGTACCGGGCCCGGGACGGCCTCGTCCTCGGCCACCATTACGGGAACGTGTTCGACGTGCGGATCGACGCCCTCCTCCGGCCGGCGCCCGAGGCGGTCGGGATCTTTGGACAGATCGCCGAGGAGCTGCGCGCGGGGGGCGGGGTCCCGAACTTCTTCGGCCCCCAGCGGTTCGGGGAGGTGCGGCCGATCACCCATGAGGTGGGCCGCTGGGTCGTCCGCGGCGACCTCGCCCGCGCGGTCGACGCCTACCTCATCGACCGGCCGGTCGCCGGGCGGCCCGGGCTCGGCGACGACGCCCGGGAAGCGTACGGGGCCCACCGGGACCCGGTGCGGGCGCTCCGAGAGTTCCCCGCCGAGTACCGCTTCGAGCGCGCCCTGCTCGAGCGCCTCGCGCGGGGCCAGCCGCCCGTCCGCGCCCTCGGCGCGCTCTCCCGGGACCTCCGGCTCCTCTTCGTGCACGCCTTCCAGTCGTACCTTTTCAACCGATGGCTTTCGGCGCGCGCCGCCGCCGGCGTCCCGCTCGACCGGCCGGTCGACGGGGACGAGATCCTCCGGCTCGGCCGCGACGGCACCGTGCGGAGCCGCGAGGCGGTGCCGGTCGACGCCGACAACCGGACGGAGTGCGCCGACCTGGTCGCCCGAGGCCGGGCGCTGGTGGCCGGGCCCCTCGTCGGCTTCGACACCGTCGTGCGGCCCGGGACGCCCGGGGCGCTGCTCCGGGAGCTGCTCCAGGCGGAAGGGGTCGAGCCGTCGGATTTCCGTGCCCCGTCGACCCCCGAGATCTCGAGCCGCGGCGCGGCCCGACCCCTCCTGGTCCCGTTCCCGCCGCTCGGGCTGGTCCCCGAGGGGCCCGAGGCCGTGCGGTTCCGCTTTGCACTCCCCAAGGGCAGCTACGCGACGGTGCTGCTGCGCGAGTTCCTGAAGGGTCCGACCGCCGGAGCGCCGCCGCCCCCCCTCTCGAAGGGAGCCTACTAATACCCGGCACCCGGCTCGAGCGGGCGGAGTCGCTCCCGATGGCCGTGCCGTCCCCCCGACCGTTCCTCCTCCCCGCCCGCGCCCCGGTGGGACCGCTCCGCCGGCCCAACCTCTCCGACCGACCGGCGCGGGTGCCCACCGGCGTGCCGGATTTCGACTACCTGACGGGCGGGGTCCCGGTCGGCTCGGTCGTCCTGCTTTGGGGCGCCGCGGGCGCCGGCCACCAGGAGTTCGCCGCGACGTCGGCGGTCCATCTGATGCTCCACTACGACCTCCCCGACCTCCACCAGTTCTTCCTCGGCGGGGCGAAGGGGCCGTTCGTCTACCCCGACGGCGTCGTCTACGTCAGCACGAGCCGCTCCCGGACGCAGGTCGTGGACGAGCTGCGGGGATCGTTCGAGCCCGAGTACGCCGAGACGCTCCAGCGGCACCTGACGTTCCTCGACCTCTCGCGGGAGTACTTTGCCGAGACCGTCGTCCCGGCCTCCTGGTCGGCGGTGCCGAGCCCCCTCCTCGGCGGCGGCTCCCAGAGCCGCGCGAACGACGGCGGCCCGCTCCGCGGCCTCGTCGACGGACTCGAGGCGCACGCCGGGCGCCAGCTCGTCGTCGTCGACTCGCTCACCGACCTGGTCGTCCGCCGGGGCGTCGAGCCGGGGGAGCTGCTGACCGTGCTCAAGGGGCTCCGACGCCGTGCGAAAGAGTGGAACGCGGTCGTCTACCTGCTGCTCTCCGAGGGGGTCGCCCCGCCGGCGGTCGAGCAGGCGCTCCTCGACTCGGTCGACGGCGTCCTGCACTTCAGCTGGACGTCGAGCCCGAGCCATTCCCACCGTCAGCGGACGATGGTAATCGAGAAGTTCATGTCCGTCCTGGCGCACGTGCCGGCCGAACATCACGGCCGCTTCGTGATCCGGGTCGGCGCGAAGAACGGATTGGTGACGATGCAGTATGAACGGGTCTGACGTAGCGCGCCCGAAGGTCCCGACCGGGATCGCGGGGCTCGACGAGATGCTCGGCGGCGGCTTTCCGAAGGGACACGTCGTCCTCGTCGCCGGGCTCCCCGGCACCGGGAAGACGTGCCTCGGACTCCAGTATCTCTTCGCCGGGGTCGCCCTCGGCGAGAAGGGCGTGTTCCTCTCCCTGGAGGAGGACGTCCCCCAGCTCCTCGATACGGCCCGCCAGTTCCGCTGGCCGGCCGACGCCGCGATGCGGGCGGGTACCCTCAAGGTCATCCGCCTCGACCCGAAGGAGACCCGCCAGAGCCTCCACCGGATCCAGGGCGAGCTCGGGAAGGAGCTCACCGCCACCGGAGCGGCCCGTATCGTCGTCGACTCCGTGTCGCTGCTCAACATGCTGAGCGACGACGAGCCGAGCCGCCGCGCGACGCTCTTCGCCCTCGCGGGCGCGTGCCGCGAGTCGGGGGCGACGACCGTCCTCACGGCCGAGGCGGACCCGCGGCATCCGGAGGTGACGCGGGACGGCCTCTCGGAGTACGTCTCGGACGGGGTCGTCCTGCTCGGCTACCGGACCGCCGCCGACGGCCACCGGGTCGGCCTCTCCCTTCGGATCCTCAAGATGCGCCGGACGCCCCACGTGAGGACCGTCCAGCCGTATGCGATCACCGCGAACGGGATCCAGGTCGACGCCCGGGCGGTCGATCTCGGCGGCCCGTAGCCGTCGGTACCGGCCCCGGTCGGCCGACGCTCCGTCGATGCGCGACGCCCCGGCGAGCCGGCCGACGAGGACGCTGCTGCCGGCCCCCGACCGAGGGCCCCTCGGCTGGGTCCTGTACGTCGATCTCGACGCCTACTACGTCTCCTGCGAGCGGCGGGACCATCCCGAGCTGTCGAACCGCCCGGTCATCGTCGGGCCGCCGCCCACGCTCGGCCCCACCCGCGGGGTCGTCCTCTCGGCGAGCTACGACGTCCGGGCGCTGGGTGTCCGCAGCGCGATGCCGGTAACCCAGGCGGCCCGCCTCGCGCCCGAGGCCGTCTGGGTCCCACCGGACTTCGCGAAGTACGAGCGGACCGCCGAAGAGGTCCGCGCCCGGCTCCGTCGCTTCTCGGCCGATGTGGAGCCGCTCAGCATCGACGAGGCGGCCGTGGGGATCGGCCCGGGAGCCCCGGAGCGGGCCCGGGCCGTCGCCGAAGAGATCCGGGCGACGCTGCGGGAGGAACTCGGCCTGCCGTCGTCGATCGGCGGGGCGAATTCGCGGATCGTGGCGAAGATCGCCAGCGACCGCGCCAAGCCGGGCGGTATCGTGGTGGTGCCGCCCGAGGGGGTCGCCGCGTTCCTCGGCCCGCTGCCGGTCCGCTCCGTTCCCGGCGTCGGGCCGAAGACCGAGGCGCGTCTGGTGGCCGGAGGATGGACGACCGTGGGCGCCCTCGCGTCGGCCCCCGAGGGGGCGCTCGCGCGGGCCGTCGGGGCCCCGTTCGCCCGCGAACTTCGGCGGCTGGCCCGCGGCGATCCCCTCGAGGCGCCGGGCCCCGCGGGCGGGCGAACCTCCCGCTCCACCGACCAGACGTTCCCGGCCGACGTCGGGAACTGGGAGACGATCCGGGCGGCGGTCGACCGACAGGCGACGGATCTCGGCGAGAGCCTCGCACGCGACCGCTGGCGCTACGGGGCGGTCGGGGTCGCCTTCCGATGGGCGGACTTCTCCCGC
>JAJZDF010000079.1 GCA_021828715.1 Thermoplasmata archaeon | reverse complement strand
GGGCTCGCGCGGCGGGAAGCTCCGCGGCGAGCCGTACGGCGATCGTGTCGGCGCTGAGGATCGACCATCCCCAGCTCCGGTCCGGGACCACATCTCCGAACGAGACGGGGACCCGGCCCCCGACCAAGGCGTCCCGGAACGGCGTCACGTCGAAGGAGTCGAGCCGGCCCGCGCGGTTCGTGGCGATCGTCGCCGCCGGGACCGACGCCGCGCTCACCCCGGCGGCGACCAGCTCCCGCAGCACGGCGAGATGCAGTCGCCGGACCTCCGTCGAGACGATCGACGCTCCCCGGGCGCGCCGGGCGGGGGGCTCGTCGTCGGCGGGGACGCGTGCGAGACCGAACCGCCGAGCCCCCGGGTGCCCGAAGGAGCCGGCGCCGTGCAGGAGGACCAGGGGTCCCGGGGCGGTCGCCAGCTCTTCGGCCAGGCGCCGGAGCACCTTCGGTCGGAGGCGCTCCACCTCCCGCTTGCGGGTGATGACGCTGCCCCCGAGCTTGACGACGATCGGGTGCCGAGCACCGGGCGTCACCGCCATCCTCCGAACCGAACGTCAGGCGGAGTTCGCCCCGGCCCGGGGGCTGAACAGCATCAAGGCGCCGACGAGCACGAGGCCGATCCCCCACGCCCACTCGAGGTTGAAGGTGTAGAGCCAGTAGAGGATCAGGAACATGCCCGCGCCGATGATCAACGCCGCCAGGACGACCCAGCCAATGTTGATCGGACCGCCGCGATGCTTGCCGGCTCCCGGGTGGCTCTCGCCCGGGTGGCCCCCGCCGTACGCCCCCATCCGAGGCGGCCACGCCACCCCCCTTCAAATGGATTCGGTCAGAATCCCGACCCGGGCACCGGGAGAGCCTCGGGCCGGGGCCGAGTCGGCGCCCGCCGAAGTCCGGCGTGGCAAAGATAGATATGGCTCGCCCCCCTGCGCGAGGCGCCCGAGGCCCGGGCAGGCGTCGAAGTGTCCTACGTTCCCAACTCTCGGAACTCCGACGTGCCCGATCGGCCCGACGAACCGGGCCCCGCACCGCGGGCCGCGACCCCGTTGAACGAGCGGCCGGCGGGCGCCGGTCCGGTGAGCGCTCCCCCCGTGGGAAGCGCCGCCCCGGCGCCGGCCCCCCCGACCTCCGCGAGCGGCTTCCTCGACGCGATCCTCGAGACGAAGAGCGAGCTCTACCGCGGGAGCCGCGAGGTGCTCCGCGACACGTTCATCCCGAGCCGGCTCCCCCACCGCGAACAGCAGATCCGTCAGGTCGCCGAGGTGCTGGGCCCGGCGTTGCGGGGGGAGGTGCCGTCGAACCTCCTCATCTACGGCAAGATCGGCACCGGCAAGACGGCGGTCGTCTCGCAGGTCCGGCAGGACGTCGCCCGCCGCACCGAGCTCGCGAGCCAGCTCGCGTTCATCTACGTCAATTGCGGGAACGTCGACACCCCGTACGGGCTCCTCCAGACCGTCGGCAACTCGTTCGCGGAGACCGAGTCCGACCGCATCCCGACCGGCTGGTCGCTCGACCGCGTACAGGGAGCGATGCGCCGCCTCCTCGACGCGCGCGGAGGCACCGTGATCCTCGTCCTCGACGAGATCGACCGCCTCGTCGCCCGATCCGGCGACAACGTCCTCTACACCCTCAGCGAGCTCAACCACGAGCTCGAGCTCGCCCGCCTCGTCCTGCTCGGCATCTCGAACGACCTCAAGTTCACGAACCACCTGGACGCGCGGGTCCGCAGCCGCCTCAACGAGGAGAAGATCCTCTTCCCCCCGTACGACGCCCTCCAGCTGCAGGACATCCTGCGCGACCGGGCGAAGGAGGCGTTCCGGGACGGGGTCGTCGACCCCGGGGTCGTCGAGCGGTGCGCCGCCTACGCGGCGCTCGAGAACGGCGACGCCCGCCGCGCCCTCGCCTTGCTCCGGCTCGCCGCCGAGATGGCGGAGCGCGACCGGGCGAAACGGATCACCCCCGACCACGTCGTGAAGGCGAAGAACCGGCTGGAGCAGGACATCATCCTCGATTGCTGCCGGACGCTGCCGCCGCACTGCAAGGTCCTGCTGTACGCGATCCTGCAGGCGTGCGAGCGGCGCCGCAACGGGGTCCTCACCGGCGAGGTCTACGATGCGTACCGTCGGCTCGCCGAACGGCTCGGGCTGCAGCCGCTGCACGCCCGGTCGATCTCGAACTACGTCTCCGAGCTCGAGTCGCTGGGCCTGATCCGGGCCACGATCGTCTCGCGCGGGCGGGGCGGACGGACGCGGGAGATCCTGGTCGACGTGCCGATCTCCGACACCATGCCGGCCCTCGAGGAGGACCCGCTCATCGCCCCGGTCGGCCGGCCGAAGTCCCGGGGCCAGCTCCTCCTCACCAACTTCGACAACCCGGGCCGTACGGGACCGTACTAGCCGGTCACCCGGCCGGCGGCACCGGACAGGCCTGGGTCGCCGCCGTCTCGACCGTCCCCGTGGCGGCGTCAACGAAGGCGTAGAGGACGCCCGCGCTCCCGGCCCCCGAAGGACCGCACGCGGTGAACGTCACGAACCAGAGGGGGGCCCAGCCGGTGCCCGTCGAGTAGCCGGGGACGAGTTCGTAGGTGACGTTCGCCCGGGGGTGGGCCGGGATGTAGGCGGCGCCGACGTCCGACCGCGCGACGGCGGCCCCGATGGCGGGGCTGTCGACCGCCCCCGCGAACGACACCACCGGCGGGGCCGGTTCGGGACACGCCGGCCCGGAGCTCGTCGCGAGCTGGACGGCGCTCCCGCCCTGGACCAGCACGACCCGGACGGTGCCGTTTCCCGCGGCGGCGTAGTAGCCGAACGCCCAGGCCGACAGGAGGCCCGCGGCATACGTCGGCCCGGGCGTCGCGACGAGCATGGGGGTCTCGCCGAGGGGCCGGTGCGCCCCGCACGCGGAGAACGTTCCGACCAACTGCTCTTGCCCGACGGAGCCGAGCGGGCCGCCGGACCAGCTCCCGGCGCCGACCGCCCCGACCAGGGTCCACGGGCCCCCGACGGCGGTGCGGGCGAACGCGGCCGCCGCGATCGCCGCCTCCCGTTCGGTCTCGACCGCGGGGTGGGACGCCGCGGGGGCGATCCGGAAGCCGGGGACGATCCCGGAGAGCAGCAGCGCGAGGACGACGATCGCTGCCGCGACCGCCGCCGTGCGGGCGCGGGGCGCATGAGCGGAACCGCCCGCGGTACCGGCCATCGTCTCCCCGGCGTCATCCCGGAGGCCCGGCGCCGCCGTTCAGGCGGTCTCGCCGACCTCGGAGGGGGCGCCGGTCGTCTCGGCGACCTGGGCCCGGCGCCGGGCGCGTTCGCGCTTGAGCTCGCGCAGGTCCCGGTCGAGTTCGTGGAGCTCCGCGGCGACCCGTCGGACCCGGACCCGGGCGATCCCCTCGATGGCCGCGATCTCGCGGTCGAGCTGCTCGTCGGTCCCCCGGAACCCGGCCATCGTCGTCAGGCGGTATCGATCTGGGCCTTTTGGAGTTTGTCGGAGTAGTCGACGAAGACGGTCTTGACCTCGGTGAACTCCTCGATCGCGGCCGTCCCGGCCTCGCGCCCGCCGTTGCCGGTGTTCTTGATCCCGCCGAACGGCAGCTGGATCTCGGCGCCGATCGTCGGGGCGTTGATGTACGTGATCCCGGCCTCCAGGTCCTCGATCGCCCGGAACGCCCGGCTGACGTCGCGCGTGTAGATCGACGACGAGAGCCCGTAGTCGACGTCGTTCGCGACCCGGACCGCCTCCCCGTAGTCGGCGACCTTGATCACGGATAGGACGGGCCCGAAGATCTCCTCCTTCGAGATCCGCGATCCGTGGTGCGTCTCGAAGATCGTGGGGGCGAGGAAGAAGCCGCGGTCGTAGATCCCGCCCGACAACTTCTCGCCGCCGCGCACGAGATGGGCCTCGGACCTCCCGATCTCGATGTACTGGAGGATCTTCCGCTCCTGGTCGGCGGAGGCGACCGGGCCCATGTCGGTCCCCGGGGCGAGAGGGTCGCCGACGCGGAACGACTCCAGCCGGTGGACGAGCATCTCGAGGAACCGGTCGTAGATCGGGGCGTGGAGCACGAGGCGGCTCGTCGCCGTGCACCGCTGGCCGCTCGTCCCGAACGCCCCGAACAGTATGCCCTCGAGGGCGAGCGGGAGGTTCGCGTCGTCCATCACGATCTGCGGGTTCTTCCCCCCGAGCTCCAGGTGGACCATCTTGAGCCGCCCGGCGCCCCGGACGTAGACGTCCCGGCCCGTCTCGACCCCGCCCGTGAAGGAGACCGCCCGGACCCGGGGGTCCTCGACGAGCGCGGTACCGACGGTGCCGCCGGAGCCGGTGACGAGGTTGAGGACGCCGGGCGGGAGCCCCGCGTCCTCGTAGACCTTCACCACCTCGGCGGCGCAGCGGGCGGTGCTCGATGCCGGCTTGAAGACAACGGTGTTCCCCGCGATCAGCGCCGCCGCGATCTTCCAGTTCGGGATCGCCGTCGGAAAGTTCCACGGAGTGATGCACGCAACGACCCCCTTCGGCTGGCGAACGGTCAGGCAGAACTTCGCGCGGAGCTCGGAGGGGACCGTCTCGCCGAGCAGGCGGCGTCCCTCCCCATCCATGTACTCGACG
>JAJZDF010000078.1 GCA_021828715.1 Thermoplasmata archaeon | reverse complement strand
CGGTCGAGGTCGAACTGCTGGCGAGGACGCTGCGCCGGTTCGCCGACGGAAGCCTGGCGCTCCCCTACGACCCGTCCGAGCCGGGGGCCCGCGCGGCGGGGCGACGCGGCGGCACGGAGGAGCGCGGCTGAACGGCGAGCGGGACGGCCGTCGGCGCCTGCTCGGCGAAGAGATCGGAAAGGGGCGTCGGCCGGTCGGGTAGCTCCACCGCGAGCACGTGGCGGGTCGTCTTCGGTGCGAACAGGTCGCGCGAGTGCGCCCTCCGCACGACCTCCTCCTTCCGGATCGGCGGGCCCTCGCTCCACCGCTCCAGCCGGACCGCCTCCGAATGGAAGTCGACTACCCACGCGGGAGCCCAGCGCGCCCCGAGGCGGCGGAGGGCGGCAACGCGGTGGTGGCCGTTCAGGATCACGTTCGAGCCGGCGGCGACCCAGATCGGGTCGGCCACGGTCCCGTCCCGCCGGATCCGCTCGGCGAGCGCGTCGACGCCGGCGGGGTCGATCTCCTCGTGCTCGAGGAGGGTGTCGAGGGGGACCAGGCGGAAGACGACCGCGGACGTCATCCGGCCGTCCCCGGGCGCAACCGTTCTACGGCCCGCCGGACGAAGACCGACACCATCCGGCGGCGGTAGTCGGGGAGGAGGAACGTGTTGTGCACCGGCCGGGTCGCCTGCTGGACCGCCTCCGCGAACGCACGGAGCCGGTCGTCGGAGAGCCGCTCGCCGACCAGCGCGTCGGTGAGCGCGTCGTGGCGGACCGGACGCATCTCCGCGCCCCCGATCGCGACCCGCAGCCGGACGACGCGCTCGCCGTCCAGTACGCCGGAGGCGGCGACCCCGAGCTCCGGGAAGTCGAACGACGGCCGGACGCGCAGCTTGAGATACGTCCCCCGTTGGCCGCGCGTCGCCGCGGGCAGCCGTACCCCGGTGAGCAGTTCCCCCGGCCGCATCGTGAGCCGCCGGATGCCGTCGCCCGCGGCGTCGTAGAGCGCCCCGAGCGGAAGGTGTCGGCGTCCGTCGGAGTGGGCGAGCTCGACCTCGGCGTCGACCGCCATCAGGGCCGGCGCGAGGTCCCCCGAGAAGGTGGCGTAGCACTTTTGCTTCTGCGGGACGACGTGGCACCGGTCGCCGTCCGCCTTGAGGCAGTAGCCGAGGCTCTCCCGCCAGAAGTGGCTCTGGTTGAAGAAGAAGCACCTCGTCTCGACCAGGAGGTTCCCCCCGACCGTCCCGCTCGCGCGGACGAGCGGCGTCGCGATCTCCGCCACGGCGTCGCCGAGCGGCGGATACGCGGCGAGCAGCGGACGGTCCCCCTCGAGGTCCGCGAGCCGCTCCATCGCGCCGAGCCGATCGAGCGACCGCCCCGAGAGCTCCGGCACGTCCTGGAGCGCGATGAGGTGCGGCCGCAGGTTGAGGTGCATCTTGTAGTTCGGCAGCAGGTCGGTCCCGCCGGCGAGGTAGTCGCACCGACCCTCGAACCGGCGGGCCAGGTCGACGGCCTCGTCGACGGACGACGGGCGGTGGAGCTCGAACGGATCGAGGTGCATCGGCCTCACGCCCCTTTCCAGGGGCGGCCCTCCTTCGTCCGCTGGTCGATCCCCTTGAGGACCTTGTCGGGAGTGATCGGCAGGTCGGTGAACCGTACCCCGACCGCGTCGTACAGCGCGTTGCCGACGGCGGGGAGCGTCGCGATCAGGGGGCCCTCCCCGGCCTCCTTGGCGCCGAACGGGCCCTCGGGGTCGTCCTCCCCGACGAGGAGGATGTCGACCTTCGGCATCTGCTGGGGCGTCGGGATCTTGTAGTCGAGGAGGGACGGGTTCATCAGCCGCGTTCCGCGGTAGTTCATCGTCTCGCCCATCACCTGGCCGAGCCCCATGTGGATCGAGCCCTCGATCTGGCCCTCGACCGCGAGACGGTTCAGCGCCCGGCCGCAGTCGAACGCGGCCCAGACATGGGGGACGGAATAGACGCCGGTCTCTGCGTCCACCTCGACCTCGGCGACATACGCCGCGAACGAGTAGGCGGGCGCGGTGCCGGCGCGGGCGCCCTTGAACGACCCGCCCATCTTCGGGGAGCGGTAGGCGCCCGAGGCGACGAGCGCGCCGGACTCCTCCATCGCCTTGCGGAGCGCCTCCTCGAACGAGACGCCGACGGAGGGGTCGGTGCGGCTGAAGTAGCGTTCGGGGCCGACCGCGAGATCCTCGACCGCCCGCCCCGTGAGCTCCGACGCCGCCCCGAGCAGCCGGGCGAGCAGTTGCCGCGCCGCGTCGCGGGCGGCGTTCCCCATCATGAACGTCACGCGGCTCGAGTACGAGCCCAGGTCGACCGGGCTCACGTCCGAGTCGACGCGCTGGACGTGCACCCGCGCCAGGTCGACCCCGAGAACCTCCGCGACGATCACGGCGAGCAGGGTGTTCGACCCCTGGCCGATGTCGGCCTGCATCGAGTGGACGGCGATCCCGCCGTCCATGTCGACCTTGAGGTGGACGGTCGACTGCGGCATCACGGGCGTGAAGTGGATCGGGCTGTTGGAACCGGAGATGTAAAAGCCGCAGCCGAGCCCGATCCCCCGGCCGTACGGAAGGCGTCGGAACTTCGCATCCCATCCGCTCTTCTCGCGCGCGGCGGCGAGGCACGCCCGGAAGGAGGTCGAGGTGATGCGGAACTGGTTCACCGTCGTGGAGTTCGGCGGCAGCGCGTTGCGGTCGCGCAGGTCGAACGGGTCGGTCCCGAGCGTCTCGGCAAGGCGGTCCAAGCCGACCTCGATCGAGTAGCGGAGGTTCGTCCCGCCGTGGGCGCGCATCGCCCCGTTCGGCGGCTTCGTCGTGTAGACCCGCCGGCCGTGGTAGCGGAAGTTCGGGACCCGGTACGGGCCCATCGAGAGGACGCCGTTGTAGTACGTCGTGACGGTCCCGAACGAACTCCAGGCCCCGCCGTCGATCGTCGCCGCGATGTCGTAGGCGAGGATCTGCCCGCCCGCGTCGACGGCGATGCGGATGTCGTTCTGCGTGGGGTGCCGCCCGTGGTTCGTGTAGAACACGTCCTCCCGGTCGAAGAGGATCTTCACCGGTCGGCCGGTCTCGATCGCGAGGGCGGCGCAGACGATCTCGTGGGGGAGCGGGTCCGACTTTCCGCCGAATCCGCCGCCGACCTCGGGCTTGATCACCCGGATCCGATGCATCGGGATCCCGAGGACCTCGGCGAGCGCCCGGTGGAGGTAGTGGGGCACCTGCGTGGCGCTCCAGACCGTGAGCCGGCCGTCCGGCGTCGCCTCGGCGATCGTCGCCATCGGCTCGGTGAACGCGTGGGTGACGCCGGCGAACGTGCCCTTCACCCGGACCGTATGGGCCGCGCGGGCGAAGGCCGCGTCGACGTCGCCGAAATGCTGGACGACCTCCTTCTGGATGTTCGAGCCGTTCAGCCCCCGCGCGTGGATCGGCTCCGGAACCTTCCCGACCCCGTCGCGCGGGTCCGCGTACTCGGGCAGCATCTCGATCTCGCACCGGACGAGCGCCAGCGCCCGCTCGGCGGTCCGCTCGTCCTGGGCCGCGACGGCGGCGATGATGTCGCCGATGTACCGCGCCTTGTCGACCGCGATCGCGGTCTCATCGTGCGTGATCGGCAGCACGCCGAACGGGATTGGATACTTGTCGCCGGTGAGGACGGCGTGGACCCCGGGCAGGGCGCGGGCGGCCCGCACGTCGATCGACCGGAGGCGGGCGTGGGGCCACGGGCTCCGCAGCAGACGGCCGACGAGCTGCCCCGGTCGGTTCAGGTCGTCCGTGTACTCGGCGCGCCCCGTGACCTTGAGCGGTCCCTCCACGTACGGGATGCGGCCCCCGATCAATCGGTAGTCGGGGGCGGGGGAGGTCGCCATCAGCCGCCCTCGGCCGCCGCCCGCTCAATCGCCTCGACGATCTTGACGTAGCCCGTGCAGCGGCAGAGGTTCCCCGAGATCGCCCGCACGATCTCGTCGCGGCTCGGGTGGGGACGGTCGCGCAGCAGGGCGGTCGCCGTCACGACGAAGCCCGGGGTGCAGAAGCCGCATTGCGTCGCGCCGACGTCGACGAACGCACGCTGGAGCGGCGTCAAGCCCCGGGGCGGGGAGACGCCCTCGATCGTCGTCACCTCCCGTCCGTCGACGAGATGGGCGAGCGTGAGGCAGCTCAGCGTCGGGCGGCCGTCGACCAGGACGGTGCAGCAGCCGCACGTGCCGAGGTCGCACCCCCGCTTCGAGCCGGTGAGGTGAAGGTCGTCCCGAAGGAGGTCGAGCAGGATCCGCGCGGGCTCGGCGGAGACCTCGATCGGTTGGCCGTTCAGCCGGAAGTTAACGGGAGGAGCGGGCGGCATCCTTCGGACCCTCGGATGCGGGCGCATCAGGCGCGGAAGTACGTAAGGTCGTGGGGTGCTGCTCCCGGACGATCTCGCCGACGATGCTCACCGCGATCTCGGCCGGCGTCTCCGAGCCGATCGGGAGGCCGACGGGCGACCGGATGCGGCCCACCCGTTCTCGGGGAAAGCCGCGCGCGCGGAGCTGGGCGAAGAGGTGCTCGCGCTTCGGCGCGCTCGCGATCAACCCGATCGCGTTCGGGAACCGGTCCAGGG
>JAJZDF010000077.1 GCA_021828715.1 Thermoplasmata archaeon | reverse complement strand
ATGATCTGGTCGTGGGCGGCCCCGTGCGAGATCGAGAAACGGTCGGCGAGCCCGCCGGCCCCGAGCGCGGCCTTCCGTCCGATCTCGAGCGCCGTCAGGTTCTTCTCGAGCGCCTCTCCGCCGCGGCGCTTGAATCGCTCCTCGATGACCCCCCGCGTCTCGGTCGGATCGAAGCCGAAGATGACGCTCAGCGCGCCGTAGGCGGCCGTGTTCTTGAAGATCGGCTGCCCGAGCGGCCCCCCGACCATGGTCGCGAACGGGAACCCGGTCGCGTTCGGCAATTCCGACTTGAACGTGGTCGAATCGTAGAGGATGTATCCGTGGGGAGCGAGTTCGCGGGCGCCGATCGAGATTGCCTCCGAGTCGAAGGCGACCAGCACATCGACGGTCGACTTCACCGCCGCGATCGGGTCGCGGCTCGCCCGGACGGAGGCGTCGGCATGGCCGCCGCGGATGCGCGAGAGGACATTGCGCGAAGTGTAGACGTACAGGCCCCGCTTTCGGAAGTACCGGCCGAGCAGGTCCGACACCGTGAGGGTCCCGTCGCCGCCTTGACCGCCGATCATCACACTGACGTCGGTGAGCGGCGCCGAGCGAAGCCCCGCCGTGGGACCAGTCGATTCGGGAAGGGCGCCGGTTTGGGTCGCGGGCGTGGTCATGGAGGTACCTGATCGACCGCGGGAAGGCGGTCGCCTCTTTTCAGGTCGGTGCGGTATTTAAGGAAATACGGCGGTCCCCGGAGCGTCGCCCCGCGGCCCGACCGTCCCTCAGAGGCTCCGCAGGATCCGCTGGATCTCCTTCGCCGCCGCGTCGAGCTCTCGGGCGGCGGTCGCCGTGGCCCGGTGGACCGTCTCCTTCGGCTCCTTCGCGGCGGCCCCCGCCTTCTGGATCACTCGCTCCGAGAGCTGGGCGCTCGCGATCGCAAGCTCCTTCGTCGCTCGCTTCAACTCCTTCAGGGCCTCGTCCAACGGCTCTCCCGACACGGATTCCCCGGTGGAGGTACGGCCGAACCCCTACATACCTCCGGGGGTTCCGCCCGGCGGAGGACGACCTCGACAGTCGCAACGGGACCGTGACCCAGCGCTGGGATCCCGAGGCGTACGGCCGGCACGCCGGGTTCGTACCGGAACTCGGAAGGTCGCTCATCGACCTGCTCGCCCCCCGCCCGGGGGAGAGGGTCCTCGACCTCGGCTGCGGCCGCGGCGATCTCGCCGTGGAACTGGCCCGCAGGGAGGTCCGGGTCGTAGGCGTGGACGGGTCGATGGCCATGGTGGAGGCGGCCCGGCGCAACGGAATCGACGCCCGCTGGGTCGATGCGCACGATCTCCCCTTCCGGGAGGAGTTCGACGGGGTCCTCTCCAACGCGGCCCTTCACTGGATGCGGCGGGACCCGGATGCGGTGATCCGCAGCGTGCACCGGGCGCTGGTGCGGGGGGGCCGGTTCGTCGCCGAGTTCGGCGGCGCCGGCAACGTCGCCGACATTCACCGGGCCCTGCGCGCGGAGGTGGCGGCCCGGGGACTCGATCCGGACCGTATCGACCCATGGTTCTTCCCGACCGCGGAAGAGTACCGGGCCCGCCTCGAGTTTGGGGGCTTCGAGGTAGAACATCTCGAGATCTTTTCCCGGCCGACGCCCCTCCCGACCGGCGTGGAGGGGTGGCTCGATACGTTCGGCGGGGCGTTCTTCGCCGCGCTGCCGGAGGAGGAGCGACGCCCGGCCCGGGATCGGGTGATCGAGCGCCTCGTACCGACCCGGCGCGACGCCGTCCAGGGTTGGACGGCCGATTATGTACGGATCCGTTTCCGGGCCCGTCGCCCTCCGTAAGCCGCCGGGAACCCCCGGCCCTCGGCGGAGGGGACCGGCCGGAAAGGAGGATTTATCCCCTCGCGGACCGCTCCGCATCGGAGGGCAATCTATGGCGAGGGTATCTCCGCGCGGCGAAACGGCTCCGTATCTGGCCCTGATCGTTGGGATCGCGATGGTGACATCCGTCGCCTTCGGCGCCGCGGTGCTTGCCCTGCCGCCAGCCGCCGGCGCCTCGACAAGCGGGCTCTCTCCCGCCGCCGGATCGTCGGAGCAGTGGGCGTTCGGAGGGATCGCCTCCGACTCCTTCAGCTGCTCGACCTCCACCTGCTTCGGGAACCTGACCCTCCCGAACGTCACCTCGTTCTCGGTCTCGATCTCGTTCTACTTCGAGTGGGCCGTGCTCTACACGCTCACGAACGTCTCCCCGCTCCAGCAGATGATGGAGGTGCAGACGGCGCTGAACGGAAGCGCCTCGCTCCAGTTGAGCGAGTGCGTAGTCGTCGCCGCCGGTCAGCCGTGTTCCTCGTCGACGGTCTCGTTCCAAGGGAGCGGGGTCGAGAGCGGGACCGGGTTCAGCAACATCACGAACGGGACCGTGAACCTGACCTCCGCCTCGGGGGCGATTTCGACCGCGCCCGCCCTCGCGCTGGAGAACGCCCAGTCCTCCGAGCAGTTCAACCTGAGCGTGACCGAGTCGGTCTCCTCCTCCGGTTCGGCCGGCGGACCGTCCTCGAGCGCCACCATCTCCCTGGATGCGGGAGGGAGCGAGTCGTCCACGGTCCAGTTCGGCTCGCCGCTGGGGATCGTCCCCCTCGCGCCGCAGGCGGGCGATTCCTGGACCGCCTCGGCGCCGTACTCCGCCGCGGGCTCCTACCACGGCGGCTCCTCGGCGACTCTCAGTTACGGGGGGAACGCACCGTACACCTACTCCAACTGGACGACCCTCCAGGTCTCCCCTACGGGGTCGCTGACCGCGAACGGAACGGACCTGGGCGCCTCCACCCTATACGACAATTACACCACGCCCCCGACCTCGGTCACCGCCCAGCTCATCGACCTCAACTTCGGGACCGGAAACTGGACGGCCTCCGACGGGTGGCTCCTCGTGCCAATCGGCGTCTACGTCGGGCTGGGGGGCGCATTGGGAGGCACGGGCATCCCGACTCCCCTCCTTGCCGGCTCCCACCTCGCGGCGGTGTCGAGGGTGGCCGGTACCAACTCCGAATCGACGTACTACACCGCCGGCCAAGGGTTCGTCGGTGCCCAGATGGATGCCAACCTCTCCTCGGTCTCGACGGCGGGCGTCACCGGGCCCTCCGGGAGCGGCTCTCCGTCCTACAGCTTCCGGGCCGGGCCGGAGCCGATTTCGGTGGCGGAGACCCAGTATCACGCCATCCTCGCGGGCCGTGGCGGAGGTGCCTCGGCGCTCGGGATGTACGAGTTGCTGGGGATCGTCGTGGTCGTCGTGGCGGTGATCGCCCTCGCGGCGGCTCTCGTGCTCCGGCGTTCCCGTCGACGTCCCCCGACGGCGACGTTCCCGCCCATGGCGGCCGCGGGAGGCGCCCCGGCGGGCGGACCCACCGGTCCGTCCGGGGGCGCCGCCGCGACGGGAATGGCGGCCGGCGGTCCTCCCCCGGTCTGTCCTACGTGCGGGGTTCCGGCGACGTACGTGGAAAGCTACCAGCGCTACTACTGCCCCCACGACCAGCGCTACCTCTGAAGGTCCGCTCGGTCGGACTCGCGACGCCACTCCCCGGTGCGCCCGGCAGCGCACGGTATATTTGGGCCTCCGTACAGGCCGACCATGGCCCCACCGCAACGCCGGGTCGATCCTGCGAAGTACTTCGGGTCGGGCCGTACCGTAGGGGGCCCGGCACCGGACGGAGCCCGCCCGGCCGTCGGGGTCGACCTCGGCGGATCGAAGATCCTGTTCGCCGGGGTGGGTGCGGACGGACGGGTCGTGCGTAGTCACCGCCGGGCGGTTCCCCCGGGGGGGCGCCCGTCGGAGACGGTGGAGATTCTCGTGCGGGGCCTGACCGAGTGCCTCGGCCCGGACGGCCGCCCCCCGGCGGCGATCGGGATCGGCGTCGCCGGTCAGGTCAACCGGGACGGGGTGGTCGTCACCTCCCCCAACCTCAAGTGGCATCGTGTGCCGTTGCGGGCGAGGGTCTCCGCGGCGGTAGGGATCCCGGTGACCGTGACGAACGACGTGCGGGCCGTAACGTTCGGCGAGTGGAAGTACGGCGCGGCACGCGGGGTCGACGACCTTGTCTGCGTTTTCGTGGGCACCGGTATCGGCGGCGGGATCGTCGCCGACGGTCGACTGCGCTACGGGGCCTCCGACACGGCGGGAGAGATCGGCCACATGACGATTGTCGCGAACGGCCGTCCGTGCCACTGCCGGAACGTCGGCTGCCTCGAAGCGTATGCCGGCGGATGGGCGATCGCGGCTCGGGCGCAGGAAGCGGTGCGGGAGTCGCCCCGGGCCGGCCGCACCCTCCGCCGAGCCGCGGGCGGGACCGACGCGATCTCGGCCGCAACGGTCGGCGCGGCGGCCCGTCGGGGGGATCCCCTGGCCCGGCGGATCGTCTCGGAGACGACGGAGTACCTCGCGGCGGGGCTCGTTGGGGTCGTGAATGCGTTCAACCCGGAAGTGCTCGTCCTGGGCGGCGGAGTGATCGAGGGGATGCCGTCGTTGCTGGCCGAGGTCCGCCGGAAGGTCCGTCAACGGAGCCTTCGGGTCGCGGCGAGATCGTTGTCCATCGTGCGGGCCGGACTGGGCGCGCGCGCGGGAGC
>JAJZDF010000076.1 GCA_021828715.1 Thermoplasmata archaeon | reverse complement strand
CGCTACGAGGTGGGCGCGGACCTCGAGTCGCGCCTGATCCTCCTCCAGGAGCGCACGGTACATCGCGATCTCGTCATCCGGCCGGGCCTGCGCGCCGGCCGCCGCGGCCTTGCCGAGTCGGGCCTCCAAGTCGTCCGGGTGGGCCGCGAGCACCACGTCGAAGGCGGTGTCGGCGTCCGTGACCAGACCGAGGGCAAGCAGCGAGCGCCCGATCCCGACCCGGGCCGGGGCGAATTCGGGCTTGAGGGCGGCGGCCTGACGGTAGAAGCGGAGGGCGAGCGCCGGGACGCCCCAGTCCAGCCACGTCCGGGCCCGCGTCATCACGAGGTCGAGCTGCTCGGCGCTCGGCAGGAGCCGGCGCTCGCGGTCGGGCAGGGCGCGCGGCTCGTCGCCGAGGTAGGTGCCGAGCCCGAGCTGGCGGACGAGTTCGTGGAACCGGCTCGCCTCCACCAGCGTTCCGCCGCGGCGGACCACCTCGGCGCCGAGGGCCAGGGGCAGGCGGCCCGGCGTCAGGACGACCAGATGCGGCGGGAGGGCGGCCTCGTCCCCCGCCAGGCGACGGATGCTCTCGAGAGAGACTTCGTTCGGGTCCTCGAAGAACGCGTAGAGGAAGCCGTCCTCGGTCCGGAGAGCGAGCCCCTCCGGGATCGGCTTCGCGGCCTCGAGCCGCTGGCCCATCGCCTCGACGAGCGCGCTCGCCATCTCGACGAACGTCGGCGACGCCATCGTCGCTCCGAGCCGGCGCCCGCTTTAATACGCTGGGGCTCGACCGGCAGGCGCTTCGGCGGCGCGGTCGGGTCGGTTAAATAGCCCCTCGGCCCCCGCCCGCCATGAACCTCGCCGACCTCTACCGGTTCCTGCCGCTCCTCGAGCGCCGCCTCTCCGAGGACTATCGGGCGGCTCGGGCCGGGGCCCCGCCCCCGGCCCGTCCGTTCGTCGACACGACCCGGGAGTTCACGCTCCGGGGAGGCAAGCGGCTCCGCGCCGTGCTCGTGCTCGGCGGGTACTTCCTCAGTACCGGCCGCTCCCCGCGCCCGGCGCTTCCCGCCGCCGTCGCCCTCGAGCATTTCCAGAGTTGGATGCTGATCCACGACGACATCATCGACCACTCCGAGGTCCGGAGGGGCGGACCGACCGTCCACCGCGCGATGGCGCGCGCCCATGCGGCCGCCGGGGGCGAAGGCTCCTCCGACAGCTACGGGGAGGGGATCGCCATCACGCTGGGAGACCTCGAGGAGCCCGCGACCGTGGGGGCGTTGCTCTCCGCTTCCGCGCCGGCGGCGTCCCGCCTCGCCGCGATCGCCGAGTATGCGCGCATGACCCGGCTCACCGCCTACGGCCAGCTCCTCGACATCCGCAACGGCAGCCTCCCTCCCTCGCGGGTGCGGGAGAGGGATGTGCTCGAAGTCCACCGCCTCAAGTCGGCGGTCTACACCGTGGTCTCGCCGCTCCGCATCGGGTCGGTCCTCGGCGGGACGTCCCCCGCCCGGCTCGACGATCTGGAGCGGTTCGGGACCGACATCGGGATCGCCTTCCAGCTCCGGGACGACGTCCTGGGCGCCGGGTTCGACGCGGAGGACGCCGGCAAGAGCGCCAACGACCTGGTCGAGGGGAAGCGGACGCTGCTGGTGGTCCGGGCGTGGACGCGGGGATCGACGGCCGATCGGGCCCGCCTCGACCGGGTCCTCGGCAACCCGCGCGCCTCCGGCGGGGATGTGGAGCGGGCCCGCGAGGTGATTCGGGCGACCGGCAGCCTCGACTACTCCGAGGGGAAGATTCGGTCGCTTACCCAACGGGCGCTCGCCACGGTGGAGCGGAGCCGCACGATCCCGGCGCGGGGAAAGCCGCTCCTGCGCGAGGTGGCGGACCGGTTGGTCCACCGCCGCGCGTAGCGGGCTCCGATCGCCCTACGGGGTTTCCGTGTCGGGGTCGGGGCTGCCGCCGGCGAGCCCCTGCGCCTGCAGCGCCTGGCTGAGCTCCTGCTGGAGGGACGTGTACCGCTCCTTGAGGTGGCTCTCCTGCCGCTCGATCCCCTTGAGACGGACCTCGAGGGTCTCCTTCTCCTCGGTCAGGAGCGACTGGACCTGGGCGCGGCCGGTCGCCCGGATGAGGAGCCCGCCGACGGGACGGTAGATGACGGCGTCCTCGGAGACCGACTGGAGCTCTTCGAGGGTATGGCCGAGTTCGCGGACCTTGAGGTCGATCTGCAGGCGCTGCTGCTGGACCGCGCCGAGCTCCTGCTGGAGTCGTTGGAACTGCTTGATCTCGTTCTGAAGCTTGGCCGGAAGCGCCACGTCGCGGCCGACCGCCGACGGGAGATAACGGCTTCTCCCCTACGGGGGGGAGGGGCGGGAGGGTGGCAGGGTCGCGAGGGCGAGATGGACCCACCCCAGGTAGGTGTTGAGCGCCGCCCGGACGGAGCCCGTGTCCCGCGCCTCCAGGACGATCTCGAGCCGGTCCGGTGCCGATCGTCGCAGCTCCGCACGGGCCCGAGGCACCTCGCGGCTCGCCTCGGGGCGGAGGGCACGTTCGAGCCACCCCGCGACCTCGGGCCGTTGGGTGCGGACGGAGATCGTGACGGACCACGGCGCCGGCGTCCCGGTCATCGGGCGAGCTCCCGCTCCAGCCGGGCGACGACGCGGTCGGTCTTCTCGGCGGCGGCCCGGACGTACCCCGCCGGGTCGAGCAGCGCGTCGATCTCCGCCGGTGTGAAGTGGCGGGTCACTTCGGGATCGGCCCGGGCGCGCGCCGCGAGCGGGGGGCCCTCCGAGGGGTTGCGCGTCAGCCGGCGGAGGATCTCGTGCGCGTCGGCGCGCGCGAGCCCGCGGGCGGTGAGCGCCAGCATCAGGCTCTCCGTCATCGCACCCCCGCCCGAGCGTTCGAGCTCCGCGGCCATGCGGGCGGCGTCGACCCGGAGGCCCGAGAAGACCTCGGTGAGCTTGCCGAGGAGGTCGTCGGTGAGGAGGATCGCGTGCGGCAGGACCACCCGCTCGTTGGCGGAGTTGGCGAGGTCCCGCTCGTGCCACTGGACCATGTTCTCGAGCGGCGGGAGCGCGAACGCACGGACGAGCCGGGCGAGGCTCGAGACGTTCTCCGACAGCATCGGGTTCCGCTTCTGGGCCATCGTCGAGCTGCCGACCTGGTGCGCCTCGTCGAACGGCTCGGAGACCTCCGCGATCTCGGTCCGCTGAAGGTTCCGTACCTCGGTCGCCAGCCGCTCGGCGGTCCCCGCCACCAGGGCGAGCCAGTTGGTGAACTCCGCGATGCGGTCGCGGCCGACGATCTGCGTCGGCGCCTCGTCGGCGCCGAGGCCGAGCCGCTCCATGACGCCGGCCTCCACCTCGACGGCGTGCGCGCCGAACCCCGCGCCGGTTCCCACCGCCCCCGCCATCTTGCCGACGGCGAGCCGCGGGAGCAGTTCGTCCAGGCGCGACCGCTGGCGCACGACCTCCGCGGCCCCGACCGCCATCTTGTACCCGAACGAGATCGGTACGCCGTGCTGTCCGTGGGTCCGTCCGACCTCGGGGGTGGCGCGGTGGGCGGTCGCGAGCGCGATCAGCGCACGGGCCAGCGATTCGAGGTCGCGGCGGAGGATCCCCGCGCTCTCCCGGAGCTCGAGCGCGAGCGCCGTATCGGTGATGTCGGCGCTGGTCGAGCCGTAGTGGACCCAGCGGCCGCCGTCGCCCGACACCTCGGCGAGGGCCCGGGCGATCGCCATCACGTCGTGCCGCAGCGTCCCCTCGAGCTCGTCGACCCGCGCGAGGGAGACCCGCCCGCCGTCGACCGCTCGCGAGATCGCCCGCGCCGCCTCCGGCGGGATCATCCCGAGCCCGGCCTCGGTCTCGGCCAGCGCGGCCTCGACCCGGAGCGCCCGGCCGAGGCGCGCCTCCCGGCCGAACAGGGCGCGCACCTCCGCCCGGCCGTACCGGAACTCGAGCGGACAGAACAGCGCCGAACTGCCGCCGGACACGCCGGGGGAGCCGGGTCGGCCTATATGGGGCTTTGCGCGGGGCGCTCCGGCGCCGGACGGTCGGCGCCGAGGCCGCCCCTCCGGAGAAGACGGTCCACCCCGCTCCCGTACTGCAGCGCCTTCTTCGGTCGCCCCGCGATCGAGGTCGGGACCCCCCGATAGACGGCGTACTCCCGCCAGAGCGCCTTCGGGGGGGGGGCCGCCGCGCGCGCCGGCGCCGCGATCGACCGGGCCGCCTCCCGGAACTCGTCGGAGAGGAACGGCGCGCAGATCTCGCGTTCCAGGGCGGCCGCGAGCCGGACGCTCCGGGGCCAACCGAACTTGACCAGGGCCCCGAGGTCCTCCTCCGCCCGGGCCAGCGCCTCGTCCGACGGGACCCGGCGGTAGTGGTCGTAGCCGAAGAACAGTTCGTCTGCCCCCTGGCCGCAGACGATGGGACCGGGGGGAGCCGCGGCGACCGCGCAGGCGAGCGCCGTCTCGATCGCCCGCTCCGTCGGGCGGAGCCTTCCTTCCTGCGCCTCGACCCATTCGGCCCGCGACCGCACTTCCGACGGCTCCAGCGTCAGCGCGCTCCACGGGATCCCGAGCGCCTCGGCCGCGCAGCGGCCCGCCGCTAGATCCGGGCTGCCGGGGAGCCCGGCGGTCCGCGCCACGACCCCCGGCCGCCCCCGCAGGACCG
>JAJZDF010000075.1 GCA_021828715.1 Thermoplasmata archaeon | reverse complement strand
GGAGCGGCGCCGCCCCAGAGCAGTTGGACCACCGCGAGGCGCCGCGCCTCCGATCCCGCCACGGCGTCCCAGGCGACGACCGCGTTGTGGAGGATCTCGGGGCTCTCGTCGTAGACGGCCAGGCGCTTGGCGTTCTCCTCGAACTGGGTCGCCCACCGGCGGGCGACGCCCGAGAAGCCGTTCTCGGCGTAGACGAACGGCAGTCGCGATCCGATCGCGCGGGCGACGCGGGCCGCCGGTCCGCTGCGGAGCGCGCAGCGGGCGACGAAGCTCCGCGTCCGGTCGGCCACGCGGCGGACGCGCTCCTCGTTCGACTCGGGGAACCACGGATCGAGCAATCCGAGCAGCCCGCCGAAGATCGTGCCGACGGCCGCGCGCGGCGGCCGACCGGGGGGGAGCGGGAGCGTCGGCACCCCGTCGCGCGTCGCCCGCTCGGCCAGCGCGCCGCCGCTCGTCAGCACCACGCGATGCGCGCCCACGCGGCCGGCGGCGTCGTACGCTCCCAATGCCTCCGCGGTCCCGCCGGAGTAGCTGACGACGACGACCCGGGAGCGGGACGTCACGGCGGCCGGGACGGCGGCAGCGCGGACGACCGAGAGCGGCACCTTCGCTTCGGCTTCGAGCAGCCCGCGGGCGAGCTCGCCGGCGATCCCCGAACCGCCCATCCCCACGACATACAGCGGGGCCGGATTCACCTCGGAAGGAAGCGAGAGCTCCCGACCCAGGCCAAACCCCTCCACGAAGTCGTTCGGCATCGTGGCGGCGAGCGCGCGCATCCGGAGCGCGCCGTCCGATCGCGGAGGCGCCATCGGTTCCCCGGAGGTCCCGGCGTCTTAGCGCTTGCGCGCGCGGGGGCCCGAAGGTTCAAGACCCAAGGCCGCGTGAGAGTATCGGTCTCGGTCCTCGGACCGGTCGGGGGGGTTCGGGCTCGTGTCGCATGGGGCGGAGCGCCCGAGCCCGGACGGCAACCGCGTCCCGACCGGAAATCCCAGCCTCGACCGGATGCTCGACGGCGGGCTCCTTCCCGGCCGCCCGTACCTCGTGGTCGGGCCGTCCGGGACCGGAAAGTCGACGCTCGCCCTCCAGTTCCTCTGCGAGGGGGTCCGGCGCGGGGAGCGGGTGCTCTTCGTGACGCTCGAAGAGCCCCCCAACGAGGTCCTCTGGAACCATCGGGCGCTCTGGCCGGAGCTCGGGCGCGTCGAGGTGTTCGACGCGATCCCCGACGTGATGCGGTACGAGCGGACGCCGTTCAAGGACATCGCGTCGGTCCGCTCCGCGGTGCCGTTCGAGCACGTCGAACCCACGATCCGACGGACGCCCGAACTGACGAGCGTCGAGGTGACGATGTCGGCCCTCGAGCAGATGCTGCGGACCGAAGTGATGCGCCGGAACTACCGGCGGGTCGTCATCGACTCCCTCACCGCCCTCCAGTACTTCTGCATGAAGGGGTACGACCTCGCGCTCGGCGCCCAGTCGTTCCTCCGGTTCCTCTCCGACCTCCGGGTGACGGCGATGCTGACGGTCGAATCGCCGGTCGAGGACGTGGAGACCACCGAGCGGATGCTCGCCCGGGGGGAGATCGGGCTCTTTCGCTGGGAGACGGACGGCGTGACCGTCCGGGCGATCGGCGTCGAGAAGTTCCGGGGGAGCTCGCACGACGTGCGGCTCCATCCGTACCGCATCGGGGCGCACGGGATCGACATCAACCTCGACTCGACGATTTCCCGTGACACCCTGACCGTCGTGGGGGAGCTGTTCCCGGTATCGACCGGCGCCGTCGAACCGGTCCTTCACGACGCGAACCCGGTTGACGTGCTGGAGACCGCGGTACGGGACTGGCTCCTCGTCGGCCTCGAGACGGCCGCGATCCGAGGCGAGCTCGAGGCGGCGCTCGCGGCGGCGCAGGCCGACGAGCCCGCCGAAGCGGCGCGGAGGGTATCGACCGCGCTCGCGAACGCCTCCGTCGCGCCCGACGAGAGCACGCTCCTACACCGAACGTTGCCCGCCCACGGCGAAGCCGCCCTCGCCCGGATCCTCGCGCGGGCCGAGGCCACGCGCGCCGGGGTCGCCCCGGTTCGGCTCCCCGAGCCGCCGATCCTGGCCGCGCAACTGAACCGGCTCCTCCGCGATCTGCTTCCCCCGACGGAACTTTCTCCCGTCCTACCCTCAGAGGCGGCCGGTTCCCCCGCCGTGCCGGGCGCCCCGTCGGCCGCCCCTTCGGCCGCTTCGACGGTCGGCGGGGTCTCGCTTTCCGCTTCCCCAGCACCTGCCGCCGCGATGGAGGAGTCCGGCACGGAGCCCGACGGTCTCTCCCGGTCGCCGTCCCCCGGCGCATCCGAGCCGTCGCCCGAAGCGCCCCGGCCGGTTCTGACGACCCTCCCTCCCGATGTCCCCGGAGGATCGGTTCGCGATGCGGGGCCCGTCCCGCTCCCGGGATCGGCTGGGCCCACCCCGGCCGCCCTTCCCCCCGAAGACTCCACCGAACGGCAGGAGGGTTCGGCGGATTCCGGTTCGCCCCCCGAGGCGGCGGTCCCCGGTGGCGGAGCGCGGGGTCCTCGCACCCTCCCACCGGCGCCGATCCTTCCGGCCCCGACCGCGGCGGGTCTCCGGGAGGGCTCCCCGTCGCCTCCCGCCCTGGGAGAGGAAGGGATTCCGGTCGCCGCACCTCCGTCGGCAGCGAACGTCGAGCCGCTCCGCCAACTCCCGTCCCCCCCCATCCTCCGGCATCGGTCGGAGCCTCCCCCTCTTCCCTCCCTCCGAACGCTGCCGACCGCCCCGGGTCCCTTGGCGGGGGAGCCGGTCGCCGGAGCGGATGCGGCGACCCCGCCCCCCGCTCCCGGGGCGGCCGAAGCGCCTCCCGCAGAGCCCGGGCGGCGCAAGCGGAAGGCGACCGCCGGAAGTCCGCGCAGGAAGGCGACGGCGTCCGTCGCAGCGGACGCATCCACTGCCCGCGCCGGGGAGAACGGCGAGGGAGTGGCGCCGACCAAGCCGAAGCGGAAGTACGTCCGCAAGAAGAAGGCCCCTCCCGTGTTGGCCGCCACGCCCGGGCTGACCCCCACGCCCGGGGAGGCGACCGCCCCGGGCGCATCGTCTCGCCCAGCCGATGGGGCGGCCCCGTCCGATCCTCCGGCTACGGACCTCAAGTCGTCGTCCACCGAGCCCCCGCGGAGCGAGCTCCCGTGAGCGGGGCGACGGCCCCCCCGATGCCCGAGCGGATCGCCACCGGGATCCCGGGTCTCGACCGGATGCTCGGTGGGGGGCTGGTCGGCGGGCGGCCGTATCTCCTCACGGGGGGAACCGGCAGCGGAAAGTCCCTCGTGGGCCTCACGTTCCTCCTGGAGGGGATCCGACGGGGCGAGACGGTGCTCCTCGTGGCCGTGGACGAGCCCCCCGGAGAGATCCTCGAGAACGTGCGATCGTTCGGGTGGGACCTCTCCTCGGTGCATACGCTCGACGCGAACCCGGGCGTGAAGGCGTTCCGGCGGACCGCGGCGATCCAAGAGATCCGGACACTGACCGACCTCAAGACGATGCGCGACATCTCGCAGGAGGCGAAGCGGAGCGCCGACACGGAGGAGATCGCGATCCAGGGGATCCAGCTCAAACTCCGCCAGCAGATGGAAGGCGGCCGGTACGCCCGCGTCCTCGTCGACTCGATGACGTCGATCCGCCGCTTCGCCGTGAAGCCGTCGGTCGACGCCCAGGCGGAGCGGACCGAGATCCAGTCGCTCCTCCGCTTCCTCTCCGAGGCCGGGGTGACGACGTTGATCACCGCGACCCCGGGGAACCCGGGGGTCCTCACGCCGGAAGAGATCCTGACCCGCGGGGAGATCCTGCTCACCCGCAAGTGGGTCGGCGACCGCTCCGTCCGGCAGGTCAAGATCGTTCGCATGCGCGGCTGCGCCCACGACCCCGAACGGCGGCCATTCCTCATCGGCCCGCGGGGGATCGTCGTGGGCTGACGGGGCGAAAAACCGTATCCGCTCGCCCGCCGTCCCGCGCCGTGGCCCGTTGGCTCGTGAAGCAGGAGCCGAGCGCCTACTCGTACGCCGATCTCGAGCGCGAGGGGGCGACCCGGTGGGACGGGGTCCACCACCCGCTGGCCCTCCGCCACCTCCGCGCGATGCGGCCGGGGGACGAGGGGATCTTCTACCACACGGGGGCGGAGCGGGCGTGCGTCGGGACGCTGCGCGTCGTCGGCCGGCCGGCCCCCGACCCCGGGGACGCGCGCGGCTCCTGGACCGTCGACGTGGCCGTCGGGCGGCGGTTCGACCGACCCGTCCCTCTCGCCCAGATCCGCGGCGACCCCGCCTTCCGCGGGTTCGAGCTCCTGCGCCTCGGCCGCCTTTCCGTGATGCCGGTCCCGGCCCCGTACTGGCGCCGGATCGTCGCGCTCGGTCGGCCCGCGGTGCCTACGGCAGCACCGCCGGGTCCCGGGCGAGGAGCCGCCCCGCCGCCGACGCGAACTTCGGCGCCACGAAAACGGTGATCGCCGGCTCCGCCGGTGCGCGCGTCGCGAGGAGGAGCCAGAGGCTCGGCTGGCGGAACGGGAACGTCGTACCGCGGTCGCCGCGGAAGGCGATCTCGCCCCACTCTCGGGCCGGGTCGCCGCGCGGCTCGATGCCGGCCAGGTCCAGCAGGACCGTCCCGGGCGGGGCGCCTAGGCGGGCCGCCAGGTCGTCCTCGACCGCGCGCCGGCGGGCCGGGTGGTCGAGCAACCGCTGCCAGCGGCGGCGG
>JAJZDF010000074.1 GCA_021828715.1 Thermoplasmata archaeon | reverse complement strand
CAGCGGGACGAGCACGGTCTACGGGCCGGTCAACGAGACGGCGAGCTTCCTCATCTACAACCTTTGCTCCGGCGGGACGTGCTTCAACCTGACCTACTCGTACAACTTCACCGAGGTCGGCCTTCCTGCGAACACCACCTGGGCCGTCACCCTGGGCAACCTCAGCGAGAGTTCCCCGACCTCCCACCTGTCCTTCACCGCGTCGTACGGGCCGAATCCATTCACCGTTTGGACCGTCAGCTACAACAGCACCTACGCCTACGTCGGCACCGCGAACTACCAGTCGCCGATCTCGGCAACCCAGGGCACGAACGTGACGGTCCGGTTCCAGCTCCTGCCGCTCGATTCGGTCGACTTTGCCGTGAACTTTACCGCGGCCGGTGTGCCGACAAGCGCTAGCGGCTGGGGTCTGGACCTTGGCGGGACGTCGCTCGGCATGCCGAACAACATCTCCGGACAGACGGTCGAGCTGCAGGGCGGCGTGGGCACGACGTTGAACGCCTCCGACGTCTACGGTAACGCGGGCGTGGGCGGGAGCATCTCGAGCTTCCTCGTGGTGCCGTTCACCGTCAATGCCCTGAACTACTCGGTCGCCCCCGGCGCCTCCCTCCACCTCTCCGGACCCGCCGACGTGATCGCGATCTACTCGTCCCTCTACTGGCTCGACGTGCCGGCTCCGGCTAACGGGAGCGTCAACGTCTCGAGCCAGTGGGTCGCGGCTGCACACTCGGTCGAGATGACCGCGACCCCCTCGCCCGGCTACTCGTTCGTCGGGTGGACGGGAACCGGGGGCGGATCCCATACGACGACCTCGTTGACGATCACCGTCGCCCCGACCTCGCCCGTGACGGAGGTCGCCACCTTCGCGCCGATCCTGCCGACCTACTCGGTCGTCGTCAGTGCTACCGGTCTTCCGGTCGGCCAGCCCCTCTCCTTCGTACTCGGCGGTACGACGTACACCGGCAGCGCGCCGCTCACCGTCTCAGGGATCACGCCCGGCAACTACCTCGTCTCGGCCCCGTCGGTCGTACCGAACGGCACGGTCGGCGAGCAGTTTTTCGCGACCGGGCTCACCTCGACGCTGTCGCTGGTCGGCGGTCTGCTGAACGTCTCCGCCAACGGGACCGTGTCGGTCTCCTTTGCTGGGCAGTACCTGCTGACCGTGAACCCGACCGTCAACGGCACCCTCTCCCCGGCGCCCGGTAGCTACTGGGAGATGGCCGGGAGCAGCGTCGCCCTGACCGCGACCCCGGCAACCAGGTACCTGTTCGTGGGTTGGGTCGGCTCGGGTACCGGAGCGGTTTCGACGGCCTCCGCTTCGACCTCGGTCACGATGTCGGGTGCCATCACTGAAACGGCGTCGTTCGCCCTGTACATCCCACCGCCGGCGCCGGTCTATTCGCTGACCCTCACCCCGTCCGGTCTTCCCTCGGGCGTGGCCTGGAGCGCGTCGATCGGGGGCCAGGCGGTCCAAGGGTTCGGCCCCCTCACGTTCGCCGGGATCAGCGGGAACGTCACCGTGGCGATCGCGACGGTCTCTCCGGCAACGGGGGTCCGCTACGTCCCGAGCCAATCGACCCTCTCCGTGGACGTCACGAGCAACCGTACCGTGGACCAGCCGGCGTTCACGACCCAGTATCTGGTGACGGTCGGCGCGACCTCGGGCGGCACCGTGGCCCCCTCGACCGGGTGGGTCGACTCGGGAGCTGCCGTATCGCTCTCCGCCGTTCCCGCGACCGGCTTCGAGTTCGTGAACTGGACGGGCAGCGGAACGGGAGCGTACTCGGGGACCGCGGCGAACACCTCGTTCACGGTCTCGGGCCCGCTCAGCGAGTTCGCCAGCTTCCAGTCGGTGCCGGTGAAGGCCGCGGCGTCGAACGGTTCGATCGTGATCCCGATCGCGGCGCTGGTCGCTCTCCTGGTCGTCGGACTCGTGATCGGGCTCGTGGTCGTCCGGGCGGGACGTGGGCGCTCCCCGCCGCCGGCGGCGGCTCCGGCCGGACCTTCGGCCGGCGCTTCCGCGCCGGCCTCCCCGGCCCCCACGGAAGCCGGAGCGAGCGACGGCGGCGAGATCGTCTACGGGGAGCGCCAACCGTGACGTCTTCCTCGCTCGGCGCCGGGGCCCGGAGGGAGTAGTCGATGGACGTACCTCTCTACGCGATTGCCTTGACCGTCTTCGGGGCGCTCTACCTCGGACTGGAGGTCTTCCTCCTCTACTCGCTCATGTTCGCCCTGCTGTCGATGTACCTATACCTCGCCGTGAGGTACAACAACCTCCCGGACGGCTACCCGTACGGGGGGGCCGACACGCTCCTGACGGTCACGTTCATCGGCGTGACCTGGGGGATCTTCACCTTGCTTGCCCCCAAGAGCCCGATCCCGTTCGTGGGCAACGGACTGACCTACGCCGCCCACTCGGCGGTGCCGGTGGGGGCGGCGATCGCCATCACGGTCGTCCTTCTGCTCGGCTTCATCGCCGTCGGCGCGTTCGTCGTCCCGCGCATGCAGAACCGCGGGACCGGCAAGGCCGGCGAGGGGAACCAGACCGTCGGCGCCGGGTAGAGTGCCCCCTCGCGGAGGGGTTTCGCCCGAGCTACGTCAGGGCGGCTCGAAGCCGCACGGCGACTTGACCCGGTGCGCCGTCGGCGTCGATCGACCGGAGGAGGCCCCGGGCCCGATAGTACTCGAGGAGCGGAGCCGTCTGCTCGGCGTAGACCTTGAGGCGCATTCGGATCGCATCGGGCCGGTCATCGGATCGCTGGACGAGATCGTGTCCATCCACGTCGCACCGTCCTTCGATTCGGGGGGGCGCGGCCGTCACGTGGTAGACGCTCTGACACGTCGGGCATACCCGGCGGCCCGAGAGCCGATCGACCAGCCGCTCGGGCGGGAGGTCGAAGAAGAGGACCGAGTCGAGCCGGGTCATCGATTCGAGCCGGGTCGCCTGGGCGACGTTCCGGGGAAAGCCATCGAGGAGGAACCCGTCCCGGGCGTCCGGCAGCGCGAGCCGCTCCGACAGGATGCGGAGGACGAGTGGGTCCGGCACGAGCTGCCCTTGCTGCATGTAGCCGTCGGCCTCTCGGCCCAGCGGGGTGCGGGCGGCTACGGCGGCGCGGAGGAGGTCGCCCGTCGACAGGTGGGGCACTCCATGTTCGGCGGCAAACCGGGACGCCTGGGTTCCCTTGCCGGCCCCCGGGGGGCCGAGGAAGACGACGCGCGCCACGGGTCGCGGTAGTCCGGTCCGCCTATAACGGCGGCCGGGGGAGGATCACCGCGCGCGGCCGGTGACGTTCGTCCCGGCGAACCGCTCGCCCCGAAGCGCGCGGCCCAGGTTCACGAGGTCCCGCCCGTCGACCACGCGAAGCGGGATGCCGGCCCGGTCGAGGGTCTCGACCCCCAGTCGGTCGAACGGGAAATGCTGGCCCGCCCCGCCCGACGTGTCGCGGACGACCATCGCCCGGAGTTGCTCCCAGTCGAGTCGGTCGAACCGTCGGGCGGCCGGCCGGTGCCGCGGGTCGGCGCTGTAGATCCCGTCGACGTCGGTCGCGTTGACGACCGCCTCCGCCCGGAGGCGTGCGGCGACGAGGGCGGCCACTCCGTCGGTGGTGTGCCCGGGCTCCGTGCCCCCGAGGATCACCGGTGAGGCGTGCGCAAGCGCCGCGACGACCTCCCGGACCGATGCCGGCGGGTGGGCGGGGGTCGGAGGACCGAGCCGGGCCGCCAGGAGGCGGGCGTGGAGCCGGGTCACCTCGATCCCGAGCTCGTCGAGCTCGACCTCCGTGAGGCCGAGCCGCCGCCCGAGGCCGATGTACTCCCGCGCGGTCTGCCCCCCTCCGGTGGTGACGACCAGCGGGCGTTGCCGTCCGACCCGGCCCAAGAGCGTGGCGAGCGCGGCGAAGTAGGCGCCGTCCCTCGCCGGGTCCCCGCTCCGGAGGAGCGAGCCGCCGACCGAGAGGACGATGGGGGCGGGCCGGGTGCGCGGCATCCACTCCGGGCAGCGGGGACGCGGCTTAAGGAATGCCGGACGACGCGCTCAAGAGCCGGGAGGCCGTCCCCGCGCCCGGTGGAGGGACGGGACGAGGGGCCGAAGCGGGCCGCCGCCCGGGCCGCGGTGGAGCGCCTCGTGCGGCCGGGTCAGCGGCTCGCCCTCGGGACCGGCTCCACGGCCGCCTGGGCCATCCGGGAGATCGCGGACCGCCCGGCGCTCCGCGGCCTCGACTGCGTGGCCAGTTCCCGCGCGACCGAGCGCCTCGCGGCCTCCCTTGGCCTCACGGTCCGCCCGCCCGCCGAGGACGACCGCTTCGACCTGATGCTCGACGGGGCGGACGAGGTCGACCCCGCCCTCGACCTGACGAAGGGCGGAGGGGGCGCGTTGTTCCGGGAGAAGCTGCTCGCCACCCTTTCCGAGGAGGTGGCGATCCTAGTCGACCCGGAGAAGCTCGTACCGGCGCTCGGCACCCGGCACCCGATCCCGGTCGAGGTCGTGCCGTTCGCCCGCCCGTCGCTGGTGCGTCGATTCTCCCGCGGCGGCTTCCGGGTGGAGCTCCGCGCCGGGGCCGATGGGCGGCCGTTCGTCACCGACAACGGCAACGAGATCCTCGACCTGATGCCCGCCGCGCCGCTCGCCTCCGCGGGGGACACTGCCCGGGCGCTTCGGGCCGAGGTCGGGGTCGTGGAGACCGGGCTGTTCGTAGGGATCGCCGCCCGGCTCTTCGTCGGGCGGGCGGACGGGTCGGTGGAGGAACG
>JAJZDF010000073.1 GCA_021828715.1 Thermoplasmata archaeon | reverse complement strand
AGAGGGATTTGAACCCACGAACCCCTACGGGACCAGACCCTGAATCTGGCGCCTTTGGCCAAGCTTGGCAATCCCCGCGCCGCGGGGCCGAGCGGGGCCCGGGATAAGATGGTTGGGGCGGCCCGCCGCCCCGTTCACGCCGGCGCGGCGGCCGGCGCCTTGGCGGCGGCGAGGACGTCCATCGCCTCGTCGACCGTCGCCCGCTCGTGGACGATCGCCCGAAGCGCCTTCAGCATCGCGACCGGGTGGTCCGACTGCCAGATGTTCCGGCCCATGTCGATCCCGTGCGCCCCCTCGTCGATCGCCCGACGGGCGAGATCGAGGGCGGCCCGGTCGTTCTCGAGCTTCGGACCGCCGGCGACCACGAGCGGGACGGGGCAGCCTTCCACGACCTTCGAGAACCCTTCGCAGTAGTACGTCTTCACCATGTGGGCGCCGAGCTCCGCCGCCACCCGGCAGGCGAGGGCGAGGTAGCGGGCGTCCCGCTTCTCGAGCTCCTTCCCGACGGCCGTGATCGCCAGGACCGGCACGCCGGCGCCCTCCCCGGCGTCGACGAGGGCGCCCAGGTGGACGAGCGATTCGTGCTCGTGGGGGGCGCCGACGAAGACGCTCATCGCCACCGCCGCGACGTTCAGGCGGACCGCGTCCGCCATCGAGGTGGTGATCGCCTCGTGGGAGAGGTCGTCGTGCAGGACCGTGACGCCGCCCGAGACGCGGAGGACGATCGGGGTCTGGACGGTCGGCGCGACGGCGTGGCGCAGGACGCCCCGGGTGAGGGCGAGGGCGTCGGCGTACGGAACGAGGGGCGCGATCGTCGCCCCGGCGTCCTCGAGGCGCCGGGTCGGGCCCATGAAGTAGCCGTGGTCGACCGCGAGCATGACCGAGTGGTGGGTCGTCGGCGAGAAGATCCGGTGCATCCGGTTGGCGAGCCCCCAGTCCATGGTCCCCTCGAGGGCCGGATGGGGCGCCCCGGCACTTAGCCGTTGCCCCGGGGAAGCCCGGGCGCGGCGTCCGTCCCCGCCGCGTCCGGGAGGGTATACTCGAACTCGTAGCGATGTTCCTCGCCGGTGATCTCGACGACCATCCGGCCGGAGATCCCGGTGAGCTGCTCCGTGCCGGAGTCGGGGACGACCACGATCCGGAGCTCGGGGACGCCGCGGTCCATGAGACCGCCGTGCTGGAGGACGAACGACCCCCGACGCCCCTCGAGCGTCCCCTCGACCCGCTCGATCGCGACGTACCCCGCCGAGCCCTCCACCGGTGAGATGCTGGTCAGCATCGTGCCGCGGCTCTCCCCCTCGAGGTCGCCGTAGAAGCGCTTCGCCAGCGACGAGCGGGCCGGAACGGTCGTCGGGTCGCTGGAGGGCGAGATCCGGACGTCGAACCGGCCCTGGACGCGGTGGGTTCCCATCGCGTGCGCGAAGGGACGGACCCTTATCTTCCCCCCGCCCCCCGTGCCGCCGTCCCGGCCGACGTCGGCTCCCGACGGGGCTCCGCGGCGTCGGGGGCCCGGGCCGCCGCCCGGGGCGGTACCGGGACCCGCCGGTCCTCCTTCACGCGGTTCAGCACGACCTGGGTGTTCGACCGCTCCACGAACGGGTCCTGCAGGACGTGCTTCACGAACCGGTCGAGGTCCCGCCGGTCCCGGAACCGGCCGAGGAGCAGCGCGTCGGAGTCGCCCGTGATGTCGTAGAGGGCGTAGGCGTGCGGGTCCTTCGCGAGGCGCTCCTCCACCTCGCGCAACCGTCCCTTCGAGATCCAGATCCGGATCGCGGCCCAGAGGTCCCACCCGAGGAGCTCCTCGTCGAGGAGGGGGATGTACCCTCGGATCACCCCGGCCGACTCGAGCCGCGCGATCCGCGCGCTCACGGTCGTCGGCGAGACCTTGAGCCGCTGGGCGAGCTCCCGGTGGCTGCGCCGGGCGTCGATGTTCAGCTCGACGAGGAGGGCGCGATCCAGTTCGTCGAGAACGGACGTACGTGGCATTATCGGACTATATTTCGGTGGAAGATAAGCATTGATCGGCGCAAAGATGGATGAACGACCAGAATACTCGACCCAACGTTGAAGTATCCGGCTTCGCTCGTTCGACCGAAGCTCCATGACCCCCACCCCGAACTCGAAGCCGGGAAGCGACGGCGCGGCGATCCTCGAGCGGCTCCGGGAGGAGAAGGTCCGCTGGGTGGAACTGTTCTACACGGACGTCTTCGGGGGGTCGAACCAGGTCGACGTTCCCCTCGCGACGCTCGACGCCGATTCGTTCGAGTCGGGCGTGCCGAAGCTCGACGGCTCCTCGGTCCGCGGCTTCCGCGAGATCTTCGAATCCGACATGCTGCTCGTCCCCGACCCCGGGACCCTCGCCACGATCCCCTGGCACCCCGAGGTCGGTGGCACGGTCCGGTTCATCTGCGACGTGCGGATCGGCGGCTCGTACCAGCCGTACGACCACGACCCCCGCGCGGTCGCCCGGAAGGCGGAAGGGGTGCTCGCCGCCGCCGGGTACGACACTTCCTACTGGGGACCGGAGATCGAGTTCTTCGTCTTCGACTCCGTCGAGCTCATCCCGTCCGCCCAGGGGGTGCGGGACCCGTGGGCCGGCGCCGGCTACCTGCTCCACCAGGCGGAGTCGCCGTGGAAGGGCGGGCCCGTCGAGTCGACGGTGCGCTTCAAGGAAGGGTACCACCGCAGTCCGCCGTACGACTCGACGCTCGCGCTGCGCGCGGAGATGGCGAACATCCTCACCGACCATTTCCACGTCACGATGGACGCCCACCACCACGAGGTGGCGACGAGCGCCCAAGCCGAGCTCAACATCCGCTTCGACGAGCTCGTCCCGACCGCCGACCACGTCCAGGACATCCGGTACGTGATCAAGAACGTGGCCCGCCGGCACGGCAAGGTCGGCTGCCTCATGCCGAAGCCGATCTACGGCGACAACGCGATCGGGATGCACACCAACCAGTCGCTCTGGGCGAACGGCCGGAACCAGTTCTACGACGCGGACGACCCGTACGCGGAGATCAGCGAGGCGTGCCGGTACTACGTCGGCGGGCTGATGGAGCACTCGCGCGCCCTCTGCGCGATCACGAACCCGATCACCAACTCCTACCGACGGCTCGTCCCCGGCTACGAGGCGCCCGTCTTCATCGCCTGGAGCAAGGCGAACCGCTCCGCCAGCGTCCGCATCCCGTTCTACCACCGGGGGCGGCCGGAGGCGAAGCGGGTCGAGTACCGCACGCCGGACCCGTCCGCCAACATCTACCTCACCGAGGCGGCGCTCGCCCTCGCCGGCCTCGACGGGATCCGGCGGAAGATCGCGCCGCCCCCTCCGGTCGACGAGAACATCTACAAGCTCACGCCCGCCCAGCGGAAGGAGCGGGGGATCCGGGAGCTGCCGGGGTCGCTCGGCGAGGCGCTCGACTGCCTCGAGTCGGACCGGGCGTTCCTCCGGCCCGCGTTCGCGGACTCGCTCCTCGACACCTACATCGAGATCAAGCGGGAGGAGCAGCTGGAGCTCAACCTGCGGCCCCACCCGTACGAGTTCTACAAGTACCTCGACGTGTAGGCCGCCGCCCGCTCACTCCTTCCGGCGCCCGGCCGCGCCGGCGACGTCGCGCTCCAGCGCCGGGACGAGTCGGGTCCGCCAGGTCGCGGCGTCCCCCCGGCGTTCCGCCTCCGCGGCGGCGCGCACGGCGGCCGCGGAGAGCGGTCGGGCGGTCGTCACGAGCCGGAACCCCCGGAACTCGAGGTGGGAGCGGCGGGGTCCGTCGGGAACGACCTTGTACCAGTACTGGGAGTGGCGGAACGGTCCGTCGAGGTGCGTGTTCGTCCACTCGCGGTGGATCGGGTCGATGCGGACGAGCCGCCGGATCGTCCGGCGTCGCCCGTCCGGGTACGTCGTGTCGGTGAGCAGCACCGTATCGTCGCCGAGCCGCTGCACCCTTCGCACGGTGCGTCGCGCGTAGAGGGCGCCGTCGGACGGGGCGAAGTCGGTGCACCAGGCGAAGGCGGCGGCGGCCGGGACCCGGAACGGCACTCGGAACGCGTAGCGGAGCGACGACTGCGGCATCGTGGACCTCGGGGTCCGAAGGGCCGCCCGGGAATATGGGAGCATCGCCCCCCCGGCCCGCTTTCCGCGATCGCGCCCTCCGGACGCCGTGGCCGACACGGTCCGACTGACCCGCGGGAGGATCTGGACGGGAACCCGGTACGTCGCCTCCCTGCTCCTCGGCGGAGGGCGGGTCGTGGCGGCGGGGACGGAGGAGGAGACGCGCCGCGCCGCGCCCACCGGGACGGGCGTCCTCGACCTCGGCGGCCGGCTCGTCGTGCCGGGCCTCATCGACGCCCACCTGCACCTCGCGGAGATCGCCCGCGAAGCGGAGGGGTTCCCGCTCGCCGGGATCGGATCGATCGCCGATCTTTCGGCCGGCCTCGCCGCCTGGGCGCAGGCGCACCCCGAGGGGCCGATCGTCGGCCGAGGATGGTACTCCGAGCAGTTTGCCGAACGGCGAGAACCGACCGCCGACGACCTCGAGGCCGCCGGGACCGACCGGCCGATTCTCCTCGTCCACGCGAGCGGCCACGCCGCGGTCCTGGACCGGGCGGCGCTTCGGGAGGTCGGATACGTGCCCCCGGTCCCGGACCCGCCCGGGGGCCGCCTCGGCCGGGCGCCGGACGGAAGCCCCGACGGCCGGGTCTACGAGAGCGCGCTCGAGCCCGTCCTCCGCTGGCTCTACCGGGCCTCGCCGCCGTC
>JAJZDF010000072.1 GCA_021828715.1 Thermoplasmata archaeon | reverse complement strand
GACCGGACCAGGTCGCGGATCGTCCGGATGAGGATCGCGATCTCGTCCGGCGTCAGCTCCTCGTGCTCGAGCCCGAGCTGGTCGTAGAGGAGCGGGAGGTCGACGAAGGTCAACGACCCGTCCGTGACGAGGTCGGCGCGGAAGAATTCGAACGTCGAGAGGTTCTGGATGAGCTTGTCCGACGACTCCGTCACCGAGACGAACAAGGAACGCTCCCCCCGCTCGGCTCCGCGGACGAGGAACTCGAGGCACAGGGTCGTCTTCCCGGTCCCCACGCTCCCGGCGACGAGCACCATGTTGCCGCGGGGGACGCCGCCGTAGAGGATGTTGTCGAGACCGTCGATACCCGTGGCGCACCGGGCGAGGACGGTGGCGGGAGCCATCAGCCCCCCTCCCGAGGGGACCGGGGGCTCCCGGGGCGCGTCCGCCGGAGCCTCCATCGACAGGACGAGCGAACCCGAGCCTAAGAGGGTTGTGATGCCGCGGAACCGGTCGGGGGGTCCGGGCCCATGCTTTCCCGGAGGACGTCCGCCGCCCGGGGATCGAGATGCCAGACCGGGACTCCCCCCGGCCCGGTGCCCCGGACGCAGACCCCGGCCCGGCCGAGGCGGGAGCCGAGCCGTCGGATCGCCTCCCCGGTCGGATCGGCTTCGCGGCGAAGCTCCGGGAGCGATACGACGAGCGGACGGGCCGGCTCCGCGAGCCGGAAGCGCTCCAGGAGCGCGCCGACGACCCGCCCGTGGGCGGCCAGATCGTGGGAGACCGACGTCGCGGGGAGCGATGTCGGCGATCCGGCCTCTCCCGGGCTCGCGGGCCCGCTCCCGGGAAGGGCCCGCCCCGGGGCGGACGGCGGTGCCGCAGGGGGGGGAGGCGGGCCACCGAACGGGGGCCGTGCGGTCCGGATCCAGTGGAGCTGCTCCCCCTTGCCGAGGAGGAGCGCGGCACGCCCGCGCGGGAGGGAGAGCACCGCCTCCGCGCGCAGCGCCGGGATCGTCTCCTCCAGCTCGCGGGCCTCCCGCGGGGAGCCCCGAAAGACGACAAAGTCCGCGACGTTCGTGCGTACGGACTCCTCGACGTTCGGATGGCGGAACGAGGCGATCGATTGCGTCGCCAGCACCACATGGACGTTCCGCTTCCGTCCCAGCTTGAGCATCTCGGCTAGGCTGTCGTGGGCGAACCATTGGGCTTCGTCGAGCATCACCACCGTCTTCGGCGCGAGGGGCCGGGCCAGGAGTTCCGACCAGACGAGTCCCAGGTAGACGGCGAGCAGGCGGCGGGCGGTCGCCTCTCCGACCTGTCCGGCCTCTCCCGAGACGAGGACGATCGCTCCCGGGGCGACCAGCGGACCGACCCGGACCGTCGGCTCGGGGTCGCAGAGCATGCGCGAGAGGATCGGGCTTCCGACGACCTCGTGCAGCAGCCGACGGGCCCCCTCGGCGTCGTCGGGGCGGTCCTGGATCCGCCGGGCGAGGTCGGCCACCGCCCCGATCGCCTCCGCCGGCACGGGCCGACCGAGGCGACCGCCGGTCTCGAGCAGGAGATGGGCGTCCGCGAGAGTGCCTCTCGGCAGCGCCGCCGCCGCGCGGAGCGCGCGGGTCAGGACCTCGTCCAGCCGGGGACCCCAGTACTCGGCGGCCTCGTACTGTGCGTGCCGGACCCGTCGGAACGCGAAGACCAGATCGCGCAGGCGGCGGTCCCCCGCTTCGGGTTCGGCGCCGGTTCCCGGACCGGCCCCGTCCAGGGCGTTCAACGTCACCGCATCCGGACCGGGGGCGATCCAGCGGAGACGGCCCCGCGCGGCGGGAGGGAGGGTGTCCCGGATCGCGGCCGCGGTGTCGCCGACCGGGTCGAAGACGACGCCGCCGTCCCGATCGAACACGCGCCCGGCCAGCGCGACCAGGAGCGAGCTCTTGCCCATCCCGGTCTCGCCGAGCACGGCGAGGTGCCGGCCCTGGTGCGGCTCGGCCCAGGGGCCGACGACCTCCCCCACGGCGGTCCTTCCGAGGGGCCACCGCGCCCCGCCCGCGAGGACGGGCGGCGGCCCTCCGGCCGGGCACCGACGGCCCGGCCACCACGACGCCCATTCGTCGACCGTCAGGAGCATCCCGTCGGGACGGGAGCGGAGGCGACCGGGGAAGGGGCGGGGGCGGCGGCCGAAGTCGACGCCGTTACCGCGCGGGGTGCGGAGCACGGTCTCGAGCGCCCGCAGGCCGGCCGGGCGAGTACGGCTCCGGCCGACCGGGGGGGTGGCCACGGTCAGGTCCAGCCGTCCGACGAGGGGCCGTTCGGCCGACGCGGGGGACGGCTCCGGAGCCGGCGCCCGAGGCGCCCGCGAATACGCCCGGGGGGCCGGGATCGAAGGGGGGAGGATCTCCGGTGGAGCGTGCCACCAGCGGGCTCGGGGCGGCGGTACGGGGTTCCACGACCACCGGAGCAGCAGGCCCGGCCCGGCCGAGCGGAGCACGAGCGCGGCGAGGTCGACGGACGGGGCGGCGGGTTCGGGATGCACGAGCGGCTCGGGCCAACCGAACCGGCGGTGCGCGGGGCCCCATGTTTCCGCCGAGCGGACCGATGGGTCCGGGTCTGCCCGGGGTCCGACTTCGACCCACTGGGTCGGCCCGTACGTCTCCGGCAGGGTGCGCCCGGTCCAGCGGGCGGACGGGGCGTCCAGCGCCTCGAGGAAAAGGGCGGGGGCCGGACCGGAGCGCAACGCGAGCGCGAGGCGGGCTCCGAGCGCATGCGCGCTCCGGAGCGCGGTCCGGAGCCCGAGCCGGAACTCCGCCTCTCCGGCCGGAGACGGGTCGACGGCCCGCCGGGGAACGAACCGCCACCGGGCGACCGCCGACGCGGCGGGCCCCGTCTCCGACCGCACGCCGGGCGCAACCTTCCGGGTGGTTTTGGCCGATCCGCGGGCGGCGGAGGGTGGACGGTGCTCCGCGTCACCCTCAAGTACCGGACCGCCCCCCTCGACTGGGCCGGACCGCCTCGATGTCGTCGCTCGAAGAACAGATCACGGAAGTCGAGGACGAGATCCGTCGGACCAACTACAACAAGGCGACCCAGCTGCACATCGGACGGCTCAAGGCGAAACTGGCCGTCCTCCGGCTCGAGCGCGAGGTCCGGGCGAAGGGGAAGGGCGGAGGGGTCGGCTACGCCGTCCGCAAGAGCGGCCACGCGACGGTCGGCCTCGTCGGCTACCCCTCGGTCGGGAAGTCGACGCTCCTCAACCGGCTCACCGCCGCCGAGAGCGAGACCGGGGCCTACGACTTCACTACCCTCACGATCATCCCCGGTATGCTCCGCTGGGGCGGGGCCTCGATCCAGATCCTCGACATGCCCGGGCTGGTCCCCGGCGCGGCGAAGGGGCGGGGCCGGGGCCGGGAGGTGCTCTCGGTCGTCCGCTCCGTCGACCTGATCCTGTTCCTGATCGACCCGGAGCATACGAACCTCCGGGCCCTCCAGACCGAGCTCGAGGGCGCGGGGGTCCGGATCAACCAGCGGCCGCCGCGCATCGTCGTCCAGCACGGCGACCGGGGGGGCCTTACGGTCTCCAGCACGGTGAAGCTGACCCACCTCGCGGGGGGGATCGCCGCCCAGATCGCGCGCGAGTTCGGCATGCACAACGGCTCGATCGTCTTCCGGGAGGACGCGACCGCCGACCAGCTGATCGATGTCCTCGCGGGGAACCGCGTCTACGTGTCGGCGATCGCGGCGATCAACAAGGCGGAGCTGTTGAGCCCCGTCGACCGCGCGCGGCTCGTGACCGACCTCCGACCGACCGTGCCGACGTTCATCTCCGCCCGGTCGCGGATCGGCCTCGAGGAGCTGGTCGAACGGATCGGCCGCTCGCTCCGCTTCATCCGCATCTACCTGAAGCGCCCGGGCGCACCGCCGGACCGCGAGGAACCGCTGATCCTCCGCGAAGGGGACACCGTCGACCGCCTCCTCGAACGCCTCCCGGTGGAGCTCGGGCGGACGTTCAAGGCGGCGCAGGTCTGGGGCCCGAGCGCCCGCTTCCCGGGCCAGACGGTCGGGCGGGAGCACGTCCTCGCCGACGAGGACGTCGTCACCGTCGTGGTCGCCCGGGGGACCGCACGGGTCGCGGCATAGCCGGCCCCGGGGGAGCATCGCGGAACAGCGATGCCGCGGCGCGCCCGCCGACGAAATAATGTCCCCGGTGAAACGGGTCGAGGCGGACACTGGGGTCCAGATCGAGATCCCGTTCGAGCGCGAGCTCGGCCCGGCGGACGTGCTCCGCCGCCGACGCGTCGCGGCCCATGCTCGCGGTCTTGAGCGCCAGGAGGACGGCGCTTCCCGGAGCCCGCAGGAACAACGCGGCATTCGCCCGGAGGAGGTCGACCTGGTCGGCTTGCGCGACGTCCGCATACACCCCGTCGACCGGCGGCACCAGCGCCGCGAAGCCGCGGACCTCGCGCGCGTCGGCAAGGATCGGCTCCAGCGACGGCCATCGTTCGGCGAGCGCCAGGAGCCGGGCGAACGGTCGCACGCTCCGCTCCACGGCGTAGACCCGGCCGGTCGGCCCGACCAGATCGGCGACGTGGGAGGCGGTCGTCCCGCTGGCGGCGCCCAGGTACAGCCAGCGCTCGCCGACCCGGGGCAGCGGGCCGTCCCAGCCTTTCCCGACGGCCGCGGCGAGCTTGGAGCGGGCCGGCTCGAAGGAGCGGTACGTGCGGCCGCCGACGTAGGCCCACCGTTCTCCGTAGACGGACGGTTCGGTGCCGGCGGTCTCGGTCCACAGTT
>JAJZDF010000071.1 GCA_021828715.1 Thermoplasmata archaeon | reverse complement strand
GGTCGAGCAGATTGCGACGGAGCGCCGCCTCGAACTCGCGACGGACGGGGGCGGACTTGAGCGCCAGCTCACCGTAGCGGACGAGCAGGAGCGTCGGCATGGAGAACCGTTAAGACGAACGCTCCCGTAAAGCGGTTCCCGGACGGTCCGGTTTCGTGGCAGCAGAGCACGCCTCCCCGGAACCCGACCCGTGGGTCCCGTTCGAACGGGAACTGATCGCCCGTCTGGACGACGCGTTCCGTTCGATCGGTGTGGGGGTCGATCTCGAGGTCGTCCGCGGTCTCCTCGACTGGGACGGCGGCCCGCAGGGCGACGCCGCCCTGCCCGTCCACCGGATCGCGGCCGGCGAGCGCAGCCCCCCCGCCGCGTTCGCGGGCCGCCTCCTCGCGGCGTTCCGCGCCGGGGGCGAGGTGGCCTCGGCGTCGGCCCAGGGCGCCTATCTCAACTTCGTCGCCGACCCCGAGCGCCTCGGCGGGAGGACCCTCGCGACCGTCGCGGCCCTCGGGGACCGCTACGGGCACCGGCCCCGTACGGCGGGCCCGGCCTGCGTCGAGCACACCAGCGCGAACCCGACCGGCCCGTTCCACATCGGGCGGGTACGGAACGCGATCATCGGCGACACCCTCGCCCGGACGCTGCGGGCGGCCGGCACGCCGGTCACCACCCAGTACTACGTCGACGACATGGGCCGCCAGGCGGCGATGATCTCCTGGATCTGGGGCCGCGAGCCCGCCGCCTGGCCCGCCGAGATCCGGGCGGCGATCGCCGACGCGCCGTCGGACGAGAAGCCGGACGCACGCCTGGGGCGCCCCTACCCGGCGGTCAGCGCCTACCTCAAGGGCCACCCGGAGGCGGCCGCAGAGGTCGCCGGGATCGTCCAGGATCTCGAGACGGGGACGATTCCCCCGCAACACCATGCGCTGGCCGAGTCGATCTTGGGCGGCATGCTCTCCTCGCTTGCGCGGCTCGGGATCGCGTTCGACGAGCTCGTCTGGGAGTCCGAATTCGTCCGCAACGGGGCGGTCGGGGCCGTCCTCGAGCGGCTCCGGCACGCCCCGCACGCCCGCGCGGAGGAGAACGGGGCGTGGGCGATCGATGCCGGCACCTACGGCCTCCCGAAAGAGAAGCAATCGGTGGTCGTCCAGCGGGGGAACGGCACCAGCCTCTACGTCACGCGCGACGTTGCCTACCACCTCGCGAAGTTCGCCCGCTTCGACCGGGTGATCGACGTCCTCGGCCAGGACCATCAACTGCACGCGCGGACGCTCGAGGCGCTCCTCGCCGAGATCGACGAGGCCCGTCGTCCCGAGTTCGTGATCTACCAGGACATCACCGTCCCCGAGGGCGGGCGGATGTCGACCCGCGGCGGCTCGGCGGTCTGGCTGGACCAGCTCCTCGCGGAAGCGGTGGAGCGCGCCCGGAAGGAGGTCCTCGCCCGCCGGGAGGGGCTCGACGAACCCTCGGTCGAGCGGATCGCCGAAGCGGTCGCGACCGGCGCGGTACGCTACCACATCGTGCGGGTCGCGCCGGAAAAGCCGGTCGTCTTCCGCTGGGAGGACGCGCTGTCGTTCGAGGGCCGGAGCGGGCCGTTCTGCCAGTACGCCTACGCCCGGGCGTCCAGCGTGCTCCGGAAGGCCGAGGAGGCGACGGCGCCGTACCCGTACGACCCCGTCGAACTTCGCCACCCCGACGAGCGGGCGCTGCTCCGCCTCATCGCCCGCCTTCCCCGCACGATCGACGCGGCGGCCCGCCGCGCGCACGTCCATGCGGTTGCCGGCTATGCGCACGAGGTCGCGGATCAGTTCCACCGGTTCTACCACTCCGTCCCGGTGCTGCGGGCCGAGGCGGAGCGGTCGAGCCGGCTCGCGCTCGTCGCGGCGGTGCGGCAGACGCTCGGGAACGCTCTCGATCTCCTCGGGGTCCCCCGTCTCGACTCGATGTAGGGCCGAGGGACCACCGGGGCGGTCGTTCGGAGCATTCAAATAGGCAGAAGCCCCCGGGCCGCCTATCCCCCCGACGGGGGTGGAGCCGACACCATGGGCGTGAAAGAGGACCTGAAGACGTTCCTGACCCAGGCGAGCTTCGTCACCATGGCGGTGGCGTTCATCGTAGGCACCCAAGTGGGGCTCGTCATCGGAGCCCTCGTCAGCGGGGTCGTCGACCCGCTCATCGGGGTGTTCTTCAAGGCGAACTTCTCCCAGCTCGGGGTCCTCACCGTCAACGGCAGCCAGTTCGAGTTCGGTACCTTCCTGGGGGCGGTGATCAACTTCCTGATCGTCCTCATCGTGATCTTCTTCGCCTTCGTCTACCCGTTGGCGCTCCACGCGAAGCGGGTCGAGGCGCGGAAGGCGAAGGCGCCGCCGACGACGAAGCCGTGTCCGTACTGCTTCTCGACGATCAGCATCCAGGCGACGCGCTGCGCCTTCTGCACGCAGGCGCTCCCTACCCCGGTCGCCGCGGCCGCCCCGGCGTAGACGGCGGGGGGGCTCCGCGGCGCCCGGGCGCCGTCGCGACGGGGTCGACGACCTTGGCGCCGGCGAAGCCGAGCGCCCGCAGGCGGCAGGCGTCGCATTCCCCGCACGGACGACGGCCCCCGGCATAGCAGCTCCAGGTGAGCGCCCACGGGACCCCGAGCCGCTCGCCGAGCCGGACGATTCCCGCCTTCGAGCGGCGGAGCAGAGGGGCCCGCAGATGGATGCCGACCCCCGACTCGACCCCCCGGCGCGTCCCGAGGCGCGCCATTCGCTCGAAGGCGCGGAGGAACTCGGGGCGGCAGTCGGGGTAGCCGGAGTAGTCGATCGCGTTGGCGCCGAGGTAGATCGCCCCGAGGTCGGCGCTCTCGGCGTAGCCGAGCGCGACAGCCAGCAGGATCGTGTTGCGGGCGGGGACGTACGTCGACGGGATGCGGGCGCGCCGCGTGCGCCCGCGAGGCAGCGGCCGCGCCCGATCGGTGAGGGCGGAGCGCAGCAGCGGACCGAGCGGGAGCGTCAGCTCGACGTGGCGGACGACCCCGTAGTGACGGGCGAGCGCGCGGGCCGACCGCCGCTCCCGATCGTGCCGCTGGCCGTAGGCAACGGTGAGGGCGTGGACCGGGCCGCCGGCCCGCACGGCGAGGGCGAGGCAGGTCGCCGAGTCCATCCCGCCCGAGAGGAGGACCACGCTGCCCTGCGGGCGTACCACGGTCAGAGCCCCCCGCCGAACGCGGCGACGCAGGCGGCGGCGAGGGCGACCGCGGCGAGCATCCCGAGGAAGTTCGTGGAGCCCTTCGTGAGGTATCCCCGGTTCTCGAGGGTCTCGCCGAGGACCGAGTCGATCTGGCAGCCGAGGAACCCGGCCGCGGTCGCGACCGCGACCAGGAAGAGCGGCGGGGCGGTCGGGGCCGAGAAGAGATGGAACAGGAGGGCGCCGACGACGCCGGTCGTGAGCGCGCCCAGGAGCGCCCATCCTTCGCCGAGGGCGGAGATGCCGCCGTTCGTACCGGGGCGCACCGGCCGCAGCGTGAGGATGCTGCGCGCCCTTCCGGCGAGGACGCCCATCTCGCTCGCGAACGTGTCCGCGGCACCGAAGGCGAGCGCGCTCGCGAACAGGACCGAGACGGCGCCCGCGCGCCCGGGCCAGAGGAACACCCCGACCGCCAGGGCGGTCGGAATCAGGATGTGGGCGAGGACGTTCGAGATGCCCCGCTCCCCCGCGGTCCCTTCCTGCACGTTCTGGCGCCGCTTCTCGTCGATGCGGAAGCGGGTCGCGAGCACGCTGGCGACGACGAAGAGGATGAGCAGCGCCAGGTAGCCGTAGCCGGCGGCGAGGACGATCACGATCCCGAACGCGGCGGCGACCGCGCCCGCGGCGGGGGTGAGCGCCCGGACGACGATCGCCCCGAGGGCGAGGGCGACGGTGACGAGAACCGCCACGATGGACGGCCAGAACGGGAGCAGCACGGCGAATCCCCAAACCGAGCGGGCGGGGACCTTAAGGTCGGCGGGGGCTCAGCCGCGGGCCAGGATACGGGCGACGGCGAGCCCGAAACGGCTCGCGGTGATGTCGGGGCGGGTCCCTTCCCGTGCCAACTCCTCGGCGAGCAGTTCCTCGTGCCCCGGTGGGACGACGAGCGCGGTCAGGAGGCCGAGGCGCCGGCCGGCCTCGATGTCGAGCGGTCGGTCGCCGACGATCGCACTCTCGCCGAAGGCGATCCCGAGGTCGTGGGCCGCCCGTTCGAAGAGAAGAGTTCCCGGCTTGCGGCACGCGCAGCCGCTCTCGGGGGCGTGGGGGCAGTAGTAGAACGCGTCGACCCGGGCACCGTGCTCCCGGAGGCGCTCGTTGATGCGGGCGTGGATCGCCCGGACGTCCGCATCGGTGTAGTACCCGCGCTCGATACCGGACTGGTTGGTGACGCAGACGACCGCGTAGCCGTGGCGGCGGGCGAGGTAGAGCGCATCGCCGACGCCCCGGTACAGCTCGACCCTCTCCGCCTCCTTGAGATAGTGCAGATCGGGGTTGAGCGTCCCGTCCCGGTCGACGAACAGCGCCCGGAGGTGCCGGGAAGCGGGGGGCGGGAGCACGCGGTGCGATTGCGGACAGGGCTTAAGGGACCATCGACGCCTGGGAGGGCGTGACCGGGGAGGTGTGCCCGTCCGATCGGTCGCGGTGGTTCGCGGCCCTGGACCGGGGACTGGCGCGCGCCCTGAGCTCCCTTCCCCTCGATGGTCCGTTGGTCGTCCTCTGCTCGGGGGGCGTCGACTCCGCTCTCCTCGCAGCGGTCCTGCGGGGGCGGCCGGGGGTCGT
>JAJZDF010000070.1 GCA_021828715.1 Thermoplasmata archaeon | reverse complement strand
TACCGCCTCGGCAAGGCGCGGACCTTCGACCTCCTGCAGACCCCCCTCGGCCACATCACGAGCCTCGTGCTGCCGATCGGAATGTTTCTGACGGTCTACGGCTACGCCTCCACACCGGCGGGCGCCTCCGCGTTCCTCTCGGCGTTCCTGCACAACCCGTGGACGACCTTCTGGTCCGTTCCGATCCTGCGCTACCTGCTCGTCGTGGGAGCGGCGGCGACGATTCCCTCGGTGCTGGTGCTACGACACTGCCGGATCTCCTGGCGCACCTACTGGAATCATCGATGGCTGAGTGCGGCGGTAAGCATGATCGCGCTTCCGTACGAGTTTCGAAGTATGGTTTCCTATTTCGGAACGAGGCTCCGGAGCATTCCCGTGACCCCGAAGAGTGAGAGCCCCCTACGGCTCGGCGAGGTGTTGTACCTCGCTCGGTACTCCCTCCTCCTGGCGGGAGTCCTGATGGTGGGGATCGTCGTGCTGAACCCGCTCGCCGGTGTCTTCAACGCCACCTGGCTCGGGCCGATGCTGCTCTCCCCCCTCGTCGTGTGGAGATTCGGCGGGACGGCCCAGCCGACGCCGGACGTTCCGTCGGTCGAGGGTTGGGGGGAGCCGTCGGCCCATCGGATGGAACCGACGAACGTCCGCTTGGTTCTCTCCCGCGACGCCGAACCGCCCCCACGCCCGGAAGAACGCCCGGGAGCCGCGGTGCCGCCCGGCGCCCCGGAGCATCTCGGCGAGGCCGGTGGGGTAGTAGGGGGCCGGGAGCGGGAACTTCGCGCCGCGGCCGGCGAGCCCCCCGGCGAGACCTCCGAACCCGGCCGGGGGGAGGTGGACGACGTCGAAGCGGGCCCGGACGGCGAACGCCGCTCCCCACAGCAAGAGGCTGATACGGTACTGGGAGGGTCCGGGCACTGGCCCCGCGACGTGGCGGCGGACCCGGACGCCCTCCTCCCTCCACTCTTACCGCAGAGTCCGGGGTCCGCACGGTGAAGACCATCGCCTAGGGGCCCCGGCGTGCGAGCGCCCGCGCCGCGGAGCCGGTCTCGTTCGCGACCCCGTCACGGGTCGGGAGGAACGGATCGGGAAAGAAGGCGATCTCCGGAGCCGCTGCGGCGCGCCGGGCCCGCGCGGGAACCGAACGGGACGCCGGGACCGGTCGCCGCGCCCTCCCGCACCGTTTCGCGCGGCGGGCTCGGCGGTCCGGGAGGGCGGGGCTCCGGTACGGCGGCGAGGAGGGGGAGCACCGGCTCGGTCGCCGAGGAAGTGCGGTGGCGGGACGCCGGGCCGAGCGTCTACCTGCCTCCCTGACGACGCGACCCACTCGACCCGATCCCTCCACGCCCCGTGGCACGGACCGCGGCGGCCCTCGGTCTCCTTTCGCCTTGGCAACTGCCCCGGTCGTCGTCGGATCCGCCGCGGGCGACACCGACCGGCGTAGCTCTGAGGCGCGCGGCGATGATCCGGGCGAAGCGCGCCTACGAACGGTCCGGCCCCGAGGACAGAACCCGCGGGCTCCTGGACCGGCTCACGCCCCGGGGGCGGAAGAAGGAAACCGACCGGATCGACCGCCGGGGAAGGAGTTCGCGCCCGGACCGGAGCTCCGTCGCGGGGTCGCCCACGCCCGGCCCGAGATCCCGGGGTCCGGGCGCGGTATCGCCGGGAACTCGCCCGCCACCGTGCCGCCCTCAACCTCCCGGCCGAGGAAGGAAGTGACGGGACGGTTCCCCTCCTCGTTGGCGCCCCCGGCGCCGTCCGCAGCCATGCGGCGGTGGTACTCTACCGCCTCCTCGGACCCGGTCGGCTACTGGGCTCCCATTCCCCGGGCCGCGTGCAGGGCGTCGGGCCCCCTCGCGGCGGGCGCGGGCCGCCCCGTAACGGGTACCGCTCCGCGAGCCTGCCGCCGGGGGGTCGCCGTGCCGGCCCGCACGGTCAGAAGCGGTCGCCGCCGAGACACAGGAACCTCGGGTCCGCCGTGGCGAAGCGTCGGACCGCGGCGCGGCGCTCCCAGTCGCTCCCGCGATCCCGGGCCATGAACGTCCACCAGTGGACGGGGGAGAGGGCAAACTCCTCCTTCGGGAAGAGTTCCGGATGGTCCGCAACGGGAGAGCAGTGGAACGCCCAGACGCCTCCTCCGGCGACGTCGGAGACGGCCCGGAGGAGGGCGCGCCGCACGGGCTCCGCGGCCGCGACCATCTCCGAACAGATCGTGCGATCGGGCGAGGCGGAGACGTGGACGTAGCCGAGCGGAGCGACTCCCCGCTCCGCGACCCGAAGGTCTCGCGCCGGATCGACCCGGCCGGCGCGCACGGAGTTCCCGAGGGAGTCGTTCCACCGACGGAATCCGAGACGGTTCTTCGCGTACGCTGCGTACAGACGTTCCAGTGCCGGCACGTCGGCGGGCCGCCCCGGGCGGACCCGGACCGGTCCGGCGGGCGCCCGACGGGCGGCGGTTCCCGGTATCGGAGGGCCCTCCCCCGCATGCACGGCCCATGCCGGCGAGTGGACGTCCCGGTAGCCGTACTGCTCGTAGAGGCGGTGGGCTCCCCAGGAACTGTTCGTCCACAGGGTGACGTGCCGGATCCCCTCCGATTCCTCCCGCGCATGCGCCTCCTCCAGCAGCGCCCGGGCCACGCCCTGCCGGGCGCGTCCCGGGTGGGTGGCGACCCCGGCGAGCCCCGCCACGGTCTCGATGCCGTCCCGGAACGCATACGGGAAGCGGAGTACCCCCAGCTGACCGACCACCCGGCCCCCGTCGACGGCGTGCAGCGAGAGGTAGTCGGGAAATTGCTTCGAGCGTCGGTGCCGTTCGGCCGCCGCGCGGGTCGTGGCGAGCCCGAACGCCGCCAGCGACAGGAGCGCCCGCTCCGCGTGCTGCCGCTCCGAGAGGTCGTCGAACGGCACGACGCGCACGCTCCTTGACCCCCCCGCGCCATATCAACCGGCCCCCACCGTTCGACCGAAACTTCCAAGCCTCCCCTAGCCTTCCGGTGCCCCAGGCGATGCCGACTCGGGCCGGCCGACCGGTATCGGGGAGCGTGCGGTTCGGCGCCGCGCTGATCGCCTTCGGGACGCTCCAGTTCACCGCCGCGATGATCGTCGTCCAGCTCCGCTTTCCGGGGTACTCGGACCTCGGGAACTACATCAGCGACCTCGGGAACTCCTCGATCTCCACGTGGTTCCCGGTCTTCAACATCTCGATCATCGTGCTGGGGATCTGCGCCTTCGTCGGGATCCTGCTCGCCTGGCCCGCCTTCCCGAAGGGCGGCACGCGTCCCGTCGGGCTTTCCTTGCTCCTCCTCGCGGGCGTCGGAGCGATCCTGGTCGGGCTGTTCCCCGAGAACGTGAACCTCCCGGTCCACGAGATCGCCTCCCTGCTCGTCTTCGCGCCCGGCGGCGTGGCGCTGGTCGTCCTCGCGGCCGGGATGCGTCCCCGGAGCGGATGGGAACGGCTCGGGCTTCCGTCGGCGGTGCTCGGCCTCGTGACGCTCGTCGCCCTGGCCTACTACGTCCCGACGCAGCAGAGCGGGACGACGTGGTACCCCGGCCTCGTGGAGCGGCTCATCGTGGCGCCGATCCTGATCTGGGCGATCCTTGCGGCGATCCAGCTGATCGGCAACCGCTCCCGATGGACGGCCCCTCCGGGACGACCGGAGGCCTGAGCCGATGTCCGAACCCCCCCCCACGCACACCTCGGAAGCGGCCGAGCTCGCCCGTCCGCTTCCCTCCGGCCGCCATTATCTCGAGTTCCTGCGGGTCGCCGCGCTCTCCGCCGGCTTCCTCCGGCTCCCGCCGGGAGCGGTCGACACCCAGCGGCCGCACCGGGAGGACGAACTGTACTACGTCGTCCGGGGACGGGCGACGTTCCGCCACGGGGCGCACGACCGGGCGGTGTCGGCGGGCGACCTCCTCTTCGTTCGGGCCGGGGAGCCGCACCGGTTCCATTCGATCGGGGAGGAGCTCGTCGTCCTGGCCGTATTCGGACCCGCGATGACCCCCGATTGAGGGCCGGCCGCCCCCCCCGCTCTTCGGCCGCCGGGCCCGGTCCTCGGGCGCGCTCCACGCTCCCTTATGGAGGGGAGGGCTTACCCCTGGGGATGACGACCCTGGCCGAGGTCGAACGCCGCATCGCCGACCGACACCTGCTGAAGCACCCGTTCTACACGGCGTGGTCCCGGGGAGAGCTCCCGATCGACACCCTCCGTTCGTACGCCGGCCAGTACTACCACTTCGAGGCGAACTTCCCCCGGTACGTCGCCGCCGCCTACGCCCGTCTCCTCGAGTCGCGGGATCGGCGCGTCCTGCTGGCGAACCTGACGGACGAGGAGGGCCGTTCCCCGACGCACCCCGAGATGTGGGTCGACTTCGCCCGAGGGATCGGCGCCCGCTGGCCGGCCGGCGCGCCGCCCGCCCCGACCGCCCCCACCGCCCGCCTGCTCGAGACGTACGAACGGCTCACGCTCGGCCCCCGCGCCTCGGCATCCGGCGCGCTCGGGGCCCTCTACGCCTACGAGCGTCAGTTCCCCGCGGTCGCGGCCGAGAAGTCCCGGGGCCTCCGTGCCCACTACGGCATTACCGCGCGGTCGGCCCACGAGTTCTTCCGGGTCCACACCACCGCCGACGTGGAGCACTCGCGCGCGGAGCGGGAGATCCTCGCACGCGAACTCCGCCACGGGGACGGGGCGCCCGCGGCGGCGCTCGCCGGCGTGGACCGGACGCTCGCGGCGTGGTGGCGGTTCCTCGACGGATTCGGGATCGCACCGTAGCCCGCCGGCCCCGCTCCCCCCGCTCACGACGGCGGGACGGACGTCCGCAGGACGGCGAGGAGGGTCGCCCCGTCCGGGCTCCCCCATCCGGTGCAGGCGTCCCAGCCCGGTCCGGCGGGGTAGCCGCCGTTC
>JAJZDF010000069.1 GCA_021828715.1 Thermoplasmata archaeon | reverse complement strand
CCCGCCGCCAGTCGTCGAGGTCGCGATCGGTGGCGACCGTCCGGAGGGAGAGGCCGGTCGGGGGCGCCGGGAACGACGGGATCGGATCGAGCAGCATTCCCGGTTCGAACGGGATCGGACGGAGCCCGAGCCCCTCGATCTCCCGCGACGGGGGCGCGGACGAGATGCCCGTCCAGACGAGCTGCCACGGGCTCCGCCGGCCGAACTCGGCCCGGGCGCGGTCGAGGAGGGGGAGGGGGTCGCGGACGCCCTCTCCAAGAAAGAGGAGGTTCGTCTCGCTCGCGCGGAGGTCGCACCGGAGGAGGTCGGCGTCTCCCGGCGGCCCCCACGCGCGGCGGGTCGCCCCCGGCACCGTACGGATCGTCTGCCAGAACCCTTCGACGAGGCAGCGGTGGAGTCGGGCGGCTTGTTCGGGCCGGATCGATGCGGGCTCCACGGGGGACCTCCGACCGGAGGACGCCGACACGCGATAACGCCGACGGCCGCGGACCGGCCCCGCACCGGAGCGCCCGGGCCGTGGGTCGCTGCGCCCGGGGCGGCGCGGACCACGGGGGGACCGACCACTATAAATCGCGCCGCCGGGTGGGGCGGCGGAGGCGCCATCCATGACCGAAACGACCGCCCGTACGCCGCCGGACCTGTCGACCTCGCCGGCGCGGTCGTCGGCCGGGGGTGCGGGCCGTTTCGCCCGCCCGGCGCTCTCCCGGCTCGGCCTGGGACCCGGGAAGATGACCCGCCTCCGACGGATGCTCTACGACCACGGCCCGGGCGGGGGGACCCTCCTCGTCCTCCCGATCGACCAGGGGCTCGAGCACGGGCCGGTCGACTTCTTTGAGAATCCGGATGCCCTGGACCCGCAGTACCAGTACGACCTCGCCCGGGAGGGGAACTTTAGCGCCATCGCCCTCCACATCGGCCTGGCGGAGAAGTACTTCCACGAGTACGCGGGCGACGTTCCCCTGATCCTCAAGCTGAACGGCAAGACGTCGATCCCCTCCGACTCCCAGTCGTTCAGTCCGCTGACGGGGACCGTCGAGGACGCCGTCCGGCTCGGCGCCGACGCGGTCGGGTATACGGTGTACGTCGGCTCCCCCGCGCAGGACCGGGACTTTCTCCAGTTCCTCGAGGTGCGCCGGGACGCCGAGCGTCTCGGGATCCCGGTGATCGTCTGGGCCTACCCCCGGGGCGAGGCGGTCTCGAAGCGCGGCGGCAAGGAGAGCCTCTACGCGGTCGATTACGCCGCCCGGGTCGCCCTCGAGCTCGGCGCGGACGTCGTGAAGGTCAACTATCCGGCCCGCAGCGAGAAGGACGCCGACAGCCCGGCCCCGTACAACGCGCTCCAGCTCTCCCCGTTCGAGGCGTTCCGCAAGGTGGTGGCGAGCGCGGGCCGGGCGATGGTGCTCGTCTCGGGAGGGGAGAAGGTAGGCGATCCCGAGCTGCTCGCGAAGGTCCGCAGTTCGCTGGACGCGGGCGCGACCGGCATCATCTTCGGGCGGAACCTCTGGCAACGCCCCCGCGCGGACGCCCTGCGCCTCACCCGCGAGCTCCATGGGATCTTCCGTGAGTACGCCGTCCCCGCCCGATAACCGGCGGATCCGGCTCTTTCTCGAGGTGACCGGGGACGACCACCCCCGGGCCTGCACGGGACGCCGTCTCCTGCACCGCGGTCTCGCCACCTCCGTCCCTCGGGCCGTGGCCCTCCGCCGGACCCCGACCGTGCTCGACCCGTACGCTTCCCGGCCGCTCTCCGCCGCGGACCGGAGCGCCGTGGAACGGGGCGGGCTCCTCGCGGTCGACTGCTCGTGGAACCGGGCGGCGGCGCGAGGGGGGCTGCCGGGGGGCCGGGAGGGCCCCGGACGCCGTCGGCGTCTCCCGATCCTGGTCGCGGGGAACCCTCAGCATTACGGACGTCTCGCCGAGCTCAACACCGTCGAGGCGCTCTGCGCCGCCCTGTACCTGATCGGACACCGGGACGAGGCGACGGCGCTCCTCGACGGGTTCCGGGGCGGGACGGAGTTCCTCGTGATCAACCGGAGCCGGCTGGACGTTTATGCCGCGGCTCCCGACGCCGACGGGGTCCGGACGGCGGAGCGGGCGCTCTTCGGCCGACCCGCCGACGCGGATCCGGTCGCGGGGACGGCTACCCGTTCGCGGGGGCCGTGATCGCCCGCGCGAAGAAAACGACGACCGCACCGTGGGATACCCGCGGCGGTTCCGATCGTCGTCCCGACGGCGCGCGACGGCAACCCGGTGAGGCAGAGGTGGTGGATCCCCAGCCGCGGCGTCGGGATGACGGAGAGGATCCCCGAGACGACGGCGAACCGGTCGCGGTGGACCGGGCGGCGGGCGAGCACCGGGGGGAGGAAGCAGAGGACGACGAGCGGGAGGAGGACGGCACGCCGATCGAGGGCCGGAACCTCCCGAAGATCGCCCGGTATCGGGGAGCGGAAGTACCCACCGATCGCCGGGAATCGGCCGACGTTGAACGGGGCGAGGTAGAGCGGCCCTGGAGGAGCAGCGCGAGGAGCCCGACCGACAGGTAGAGGCAGAGGCTCGCCGGGTGCCGGGGCTGGATCCCGAGGGCGTCCAGCGCGAGGGGGCCGAAGAGAACCCGCTCGACCCGCAGGGTGATCCCGAACCGTTCGCGGATTCCGTGCGGCGTGACGGAGGAATGGATCCCTGGGCTCGACAGATGGAGCGCGCTCCCGTTCGCATGGCGACGACCCGGGTTTGGAACCCGACGGCGTCGAACCCCCCCACCGGCCGAGGAAGCGGCTCAAGATCGGTGCCCGCTCGAAGGCGGGCCCCCTTGGCGCCTTCCCGGAACTCTCCAACGGCTACGAAGGGGGCCCGGGGGGCGGGGGCGGTCACGATCGGAGGACGCCGTACGGCTCCTTCCTCTCGGGGTTCGCACGGGTCGACGGTCCGACGGGTTCGCCGCCGGCCCTCACCGCGGGAGCGGGAACCGTCGGCCCTCGGTCGGGAGGTGCTCGATCCCGACATCCCGCAGCGACTGGAGCGGATGGCCGAGCGGTACGCGGGCGAGGAGGACCCCCGCGAACCTCTGGTAGACCCGGGTCGTCTGGAGCGTGAGGCACCGCCCGTCGAAGAGGGGTTGTCCCGTGAGATCCGGGTCGTGGCCCCGGAGGAAGATCCGGAATGCGGTGGCACGGAAGAACCGTTCGAGGTCGCGTCCCCCCCAGGGGATCCCCGCGTCCCGGCGGTTCTTCGACTCGTCGCACGCGGCCCAGAGGATCTGCATCGCGCCGGCCTCGTCGAGCCGGTCGAACGCCCCCGGCCATTCGGACCGGTTGCCGATCAGCGGGAATCCCGCGTGGGCGCAGTAGATCGCGTTCGGGAGCGCGGCCGCATACGGCCCGCGTTCGAGGAGTTCCATGAGGCGGCGGTAGCGATCGCCGCCGTCCGATCCCCAGAGGGTCTCGATCTCCTGCGGCAAGTCGTGCGGCGAGGCCGGGATCGTTCGGGCCGCCTCATGGTTCCCCTGCACCAGGAACACCCGGTCCGGGTATCGGCCCGCCAGGCCCAGCAGGTAGAGGGCGTTCGCCACCGAGCCGGCGCCGCAGTCCGGGGGAGGCCGGTCGATGTAGTCGCCGAGACCCACCAGGCAGCGGGGGATGCCTCCCGCTTCGAAGCGGGCGACCGCCTCCCGGGTGGAGCGCCAGTCTCCGTGGGTGTCGCCGATGACGATCGCCTCCCGGAACGCCCCGCGGATCGAGACGAACCGGGGATGGCGCGGGATCCGATCCTCGAGCGAGTCGAGGAGCGCATCCGCTTCGGCGGGTCGTAGCGCCAGGATCTCCTCGGGCGACGGACCCGGGGTCGGGTCCGCGCTCATCGGCCCCGGTGCCGAACCGGTCCGGATGCGGGGGGCCGGAGTTTCCGGACGCAGGCCGGGAGGTCCGGCGGTCCGTTTGAACCGGCGAATGCCCTAGGCAACAGGGTCCTAAGCCCTGCCTCGTTGGCCGAGCTGGAGCACCCCCGCACTGGAACGGTCGTACGACCTCCGGAGTAGCCCCGGCAGGAGTTTCGGCCCGCGGGTCCGCCGGTCCCCGCGGCATTCGAACCTGCGTCGCGAGATCCAGAGTCTCGCATGATTGGCCACTACACTACGGGGCTACCGGCGCTCGCACGGAGGGTCGGTTGATAAACGTTGCCGCGGGACGCAGGCCGGCGCGCCGGACGCTCCCCCGGGCCGCCCGGTCCCGTGGTGCTCCGTCGCGCCCGGACGCGCGCGCTCGACGTCCCGGCACCGGAGGATCCCCCTACCGATCGCCGGAACCGGGCGATGGCATCCGGTCGAGGTCCCGCCCTCCGGCCACCGGCGGGGCCCGGGCTCCCGGATCGTCCCGGACCCCTTCCGGGACGGCACGCGGAGTACCTCGCGGCCGGAGGCCCCGACCCCAGCACGCGGGAGCGACCGGGCCGGCGGGGCCCCCCCACGCTTCCGGCTCCCCTGCGGGGCCGAGAGGCCCTCCGCGGTAGCCCGCGGGAGGTTCGCCCGCCCGCCCGGACGGTCGCGTGCACACCACGCCCAAATAGGGCGACTCCGTCCGACCCCGGACCACCCCCGGGGGTCGCATGTCGGAACGCACGGTGGCCCACGGCGAGCCGGGGACCGGGCCGGAGCCCGTGCGCCGTTTCTTTGTCCCCCGCACGGCGCTCCTCTACGCCGCCCTCCCGATCGGCGCCGTGTTTGTTGCCACCGCAACGGTCGGATTCCCGGGGATGTCGATCGTCGGATATCTGCCGACCGCCTCGATCGACGTCCTCTACTCGTTCCTCCGGATGAGTGCGGCGTACTTCGCCTCCCTCGGCTTCGCGCTCCTCTACGGCTACTACGCGGCGACCCACCGCAGCGGGGAGCGCGTGATGATCCCGATCCTCGACATCCTCCAGT
>JAJZDF010000068.1 GCA_021828715.1 Thermoplasmata archaeon | reverse complement strand
GCCGCCCGCTACGCGCGCGAGATCCTCGTTCCGGGCGGCCAGCGGCCCGCCGCCGAGCTCGTCCGCGCCTATCTCGGCCGCGACTTCAACTTCGACGCGTTCGAGAGCTGGGTCCGCGCCGCCGCCCCGCCGCCGTCCCCGCCCGCCCCCGGGGCCGGACCTATACATAAAAATATAGTCTAAATAAAGAACCTATATATTCTGGTCCCGGGGTACTGTCCCCGATGAAGCCCCGAAAAACCGTGCGGCGGGAGCGCCCCGCCGACCGCGACCAGAGCCCGAACGCCCGCCGTGCTTCGGCCCTACCGACCGGAGCGCCGGAGGTCGCCGCGATCGCGGTCGGTCCCTCCGCCGTTCCCGAGCACCTGTTCCGGCGCCTGCTGGGGGCCTACCTTTCCGGCGCCTGGGAGTTCGAGGTCCGGGAGCGGGGAGGGATCTCCCCGGCGACCCGGGAGGTCGTCCGGGGGTTCGCCCGGCGGACCCGCCAGCCCGAGGTCGTCTCGGACGACGGCGCCGTGCTGCGGCTTCGCGACATCGCCTTCGAGAGCCCGGTGCCGCTGGAGGAGCGGCTCACCCGGATGGGCCGGATGGTCCTCGACTTCCACCGGGAGGCGGTCGACTCCTGGAGCCGGCTGCCTCTCGGCGAGGACGAGGACTGGGAGCGGCGGGACGACGAGATCGACCGGGAGGCGTGGTACCTCCAGCGCCTCGCGGCCCTCCACCGGACGACCGAGCCGGCGGGGCCGGACCTCCTCGGCCTCTGGACGGTCGCCCGGAGCCTCGAGCGGATCGCCGACCACGCGGTCGTCCTCGCCACCGTCGGCCCCCGGCTCGTCGACCTTCCCCGCGGCGCGGCGCCGTCGACCTCCCTCCGCCAGTTCCACGCCCAGGCGATGGAGCACCTCGCCGGGGTCCTCGGCGAGCGCGACCCGGACGCGGTGAACAGCCTCCTCGACACGGGCGCCGCGCTGAGCGGGAGCGGACGCTCGCTGGCGGACCGCCTCCTGCCGGGGGTCGGCGGCTCCTCGATGCCTCCGGCGACCGCCGCGGCGGTCGCCCGCATCCTCGAGTCGATCGGACGGACGATCGCCTACAGCCAGGATATCGCCCAGGTCGCGCTCGATCGGCCGGCCGCCCGTGCTCCCCCGCGGTTCCTCCCCGCGGGACGGGCCGGACCCTCCCGCCGACCGCTCCCGGAACGGCCGGCCGCTCTCCGCGAACGTCTTCTTACCCCGGCGGTCCCCTGAGCCGGCGTACCGATGCCGCCGACCGCCCGCAACGTCCGGCTGGTCGTCGTCCGTCACGGGCCGGCCGTGGCGCGCGACCCGGCGCGCTGGCTCGACGACTCGAAGCGGCCGCTGACCGGCGGTGGGGCGGCCGAGATGCGGCGGGCGGCGAGGGGCCTCGCCCGCACCGTCGGCCGGGTCGACCGCCTGGCGACGAGCGATGCGGTACGGTGCCGCGCCACGGCCGAGATCCTCCGCGCCGCGCTCGACCGACCGCCCCCGCTCGAGCGGTGGCCCGAGCTCGGGCCCGGCGGCCTCGCCCCGCCGATCCTCGCGCGGGTCGCTCGCGTCGCGCGCTCCGGGGAGCGGGTGGTCCTGGTCGCCCACGACCCCACGATCGGCGAGCTCGTCGGCCTCGCGTTGACCGGGGAGGGGACCCCGTTCGTCCGGATGTCGAAGGGCGGAGCGGTGGCGATCGACTTTCCGCGGGGAATCCGGGCGGGGGCGGGCGTGCTGCGCTGGCTCGCTACCCGGAAGCATCTCGTCCGCGCGGCCGGATGAGCCCCGCGGGCCCGCCGGCGCCGGACCGACGCGGCGAAGAGCGCCGGTAGAGCGGCTCGACGAGCGCCCGCACGTCGGCGTCGACCTGGTCGGGCCGGCGGTTCGCGTCGACCCGGTGGAAGGAGTACTCCGTCGCCATCCAATCGAACTCGGCGGCGAGCCGCGCCTGGTAGAGGAAGAAGCTCTCGAACAGGTCGCGGGAGAGCGAGAGGTCCATCCCGGATTCCCAGTAGTCGAGGCTCCCGTACTTCCCGATCGCCCGGTGGAGAAGGATCTCGGGGCGGGCGTCCAGGAAGACGACGAGGTCGGGGATGAAGGCGAAGCCGTAGAGCCGGCGCGCCCAGTCCCGGGAGGCGCCGCGGACGATCGCCCGCGCCATGAGGGTGTAGATGTACCGGTCCGCGAGGACCGTGCTGCCCGCGCTCAAGGCGGGGACGATCTTGTTCTCGAGCTGGTCGCCGAAGTCGGCGGCGTAGAGGAGGGCCATCGTGGTGGCGCCGAGCGTGTGGCCCTGCTTCGCCCGGTCGATCTCCTCGCTGACGAGGGTCGAGCGGCGGAGGCCGGTGTCGACGACGGCGTGGCCCTGGACCTCCAGCCACTCCTTGAGGCGGCTGACCTCCGTCGTCCGGCCGGAGCCGTCCGCCCCCTCGATGACGATCAACTGCCCCCCCCGCGGCTCGGCGGGAAGGCCGGGGAGCGGGGTCCCGTACGTCCTACCCGTCATGCATCAGCGTCTCCATCGTCGGGAACCCGGAGAGGATCGGGCGCACGTGGTCGCGCAGCACCGCCTGGATCCGCTCGACCGGCCGGGTCGAGTCGACCACGGTCATCCGGTCGCTCACCGCGAGGCGGTCGTACTCGCGCTTCAACCGGCCCTGGAACCGCTCGTAGCTGTCGTGGACGTCGTCGGAGAGGCCCAGGTCCATGCCGGCTTCGTAGTAGTTGATCTTGAGCCGGGAGGCGATCTTGCGCTGGAGCGTCACCCGGACCGGGACGCGGAAGTAGAACGTCACGTCGGGGGTCGGCGCGAAGGAGTAGATCGTCCGCACCCATCCGGGGTCGCAGCCGCGGGCGGCGTCGCGGACGAACGCGGTGAACGAGTAGCGGTCGCAGACGACGACGTAGCCGGCGCGCAGCGGCGGGAGGATCTTCCGGTCGAAGCGGTCGGCGAAGTCGGTGGCGTGGAGGAGGGAGAACGTCGTCGGGGTCAGCAGGCCCTTCTTCTTCCCCCGGCGGATCGTGCTCGAGACGAGTTCGGAGGAGTTCCACTCCGTCTGGAAGACCCGGTACCCCTGGGCGGCGAGCCACTTCGCGAGCAGCGCGGCCTGGGTCGACTTGCCGCTGCCGTCCAGGCCCTCGAAGACGAACAGGCGGCCCGGATAGCCGTGGGCCGGCGAGGCGAGCTCAGCGCTCACGGACCTTCACCTCCCGGTGGAAGGTGCGCTCGATCGTCTTCGCGGCCTTCTCCCCCACCCGACCCGACCCGGGCGAGCCGGCGCGGGGAGAAAAGGCTACGCCGACCGCCCGCCCGTCGGCGACGGCGGTGAAGCGGGGCCGGAGGCCGGCGAGGAGCTCCGCGACCTCGAGGACGGCCCCCAACCGGCGGGCGAGGTCGAGGTCGTCGGCGTCGAGGACCGGCTGGAACCGCCGCTTCCACTCGGAGGGGAGCGACCCCCCCTCGTGGAGGTACGCCGCCATCGACGCGAGGAGGATCTCCCGCTGGTCGAGGCCGAGGATCGGGTAGTTGCGGATGAGGTAGCCGGAGTGGTGGGCGTGGCGCCAGAGGTCGATCGCGGTCCCGGCGTCGTGGAGCCCGGCGGCGACGCGGAGCGCGAGCGCCTCGCGGGCTCCCCACTTCTCCCGGGACCCGAGGACCTCGAACAGCCCGCGCGCGGCGTCGGCGACCTCCCGCGCGTGGGCCACGTCGACGGCGAACGACTCGGCGGCCGCCGCCACGGAGCGGTCGGCGAGCTCGGTCGCGCTCGCCGGCAGCGCGGCCCCGATCGCCTCCAGGGCGATCCCCTCCCGGATCCCGGTCCCCGAGACCCGGATCCGATCGGCCCCGGTCGCGCGGAGGAGCTCTTGGAGCACCACGACCCCGGCGACGACCACGTCGGCGCGGTCGCTGCCGATGCCCGGGATCGCCCGCCGCTTGTCGGCGGACATCTCCTCGAGGAGCTCCCCGAGCGCCTCCACGTCGTGGTCGAAGAGCGGGTAGCCGTGGACCCGGCCGATCGGCCACCCCCGGAAGTCGATCGCCGCCCGCGCGAGCGCGCGGACCGTCCCCCCGACCACATAGAGGCCGGGGGACTTCACGACGAGCGGCCCGAACGCCGCCTTGAGCGCCCGCCGGACATGGTCCCGGAGGTCGTCCATCTCCCGCTTCTTCGGCGGATCGTGCGCGAGGAACCGCTGGCTGAGCCTCAGCACCCCGAGGGGGACGCTGCCCGAGGTGCGCGGTCGACCGCGCACGACCTCGACGAGCTGGAGCGACCCTCCGCCCAGGTCGCAGACGAGGTCGTCCCGGAGCTCCCAGGCGCCCGCGATCCCGAGGTAGCCATACCGCGCCTCCTCGGCACCGGAGATCGTCCGGAGCAGGATACCGCTCGACCGCTCGACCGCCCGGAGGAAGTCGGCGCCGTTCGGGGCGTCGCGGACGGCGCTCGTCGCGACCGCGATCGTCCGGGGGAGCTCCCGCTGGCGGACGATCTTCGCGAACCGCCGGAGCGCCGCCACCCCCCGCTCCACCGCCGCGTCGGAGAGCCGTCCGTCCGGGCCGGTCCGCAGGCCGAGCCGGGGGACCTCCTTCGCCTCGTAGACGGCCCGGATCGCCCCGCGCCGCGAGGCGTCGAAGACCACGAGCCGGGCCGTGTTCGATCCCACGTCGATGACCCCGATCGGGCGGGCGGATCGGGCCGGGGACCTTCCGTCGCCCGGGCCCTGCTTCGCCGCGGTGGCGCGGTCCACGTCCGGGGATGGCGGGGACGGTAGATAGGCGCACCCCCGGTACCCCGCGAGGCTCGCCGGCCCGGGTCCCTCCCGGCTTCACGGAAACGCTTTAGCGGAGCCGCTCCCCTCCCCGCTCCCTCGGGGGCTCCGTCCATGGTCCGCTCCGTCCATCCGTCCCCGGCGCTCGACGAACTCGGGCGCCGGCTGGTCGACCAGCTCGACGG
>JAJZDF010000067.1 GCA_021828715.1 Thermoplasmata archaeon | reverse complement strand
CGGTGCGTGCTCGCGCTCCGCCCCCATGCCTTTCCGGCGCCCCCCGAGCGCCCTGCCCCGCTCCAGCCCGAGGTGCTTGATACGAGCGGGCTGCCGGCGACGCTCTTCGGTCCCCGCCGGAGCGGAGTCGAGGCCGTCGCCGCCGGGCAAGGCCCGTCCCTGGGGGACGCCACGATCGTCGTCTCCGGGGGCCGGGGCCTCCAATCCGCCGAGCAGTTCGGGCTCGTCGAGGAGCTCGCGCAGGCGCTCGGCGCCGCGGTCGGGGCGTCGCGCGCCGTCACCGACGCCGGCTGGCGGCCGAGCTCGTACCAGGTGGGCCAGACGGGACGCTCCGTCTCCCCTCAGCTCTACGTGGCGGTCGGGATCTCCGGTGCGATCCAGCACCTCGTAGGGATCCTGAGCTCCCGCGTGATCGTCGCGATCAACTCGGATCCGTCGGCCCCGATATTCCGGGTCGCGGACTACGGGATCGTCGGGGACCTTTTCCAGATCGTCCCTCCCCTGACGGCCGAGATCCGGCGGGTCCGTTCCTTGGGCTAGCGGGGGCCGCCGCCGGAGGCGACGGGCGCCTTCGAAGGCCCGCCGCATCGCGGGGGTCGGCTCGAAGCCGAGGGCCGCGTCCTCCGGCGGCCCGTGGTCGGAGGCGGGGAGCGTCACCCGGGCGGACCCGCCCGACTCGGCCCGGCGCCCCCCCGCCCGCACGACCCGCGACACGGGGGCCGGGTACATCGAGCGCAGGAACGGAGCGCGGAGGGGGAAGCCCCGGGCGGGGGGTGCGTCGGCCTCCCTCCGCCGCCTCCGGGGCGACGGGGACAGGGCGACCTCGGGGACGACAGCGTTCCTCTCTCACGTTGCCCCGGGGCCGGAGCCACCCCCGGATAACCGGGACACGGGCGCGGATCTCCGGCCTCCGCGCTTGGTTCGATCTCCTGCCCCCTTGCCGTGCGGCGGTCGACGGGTAGGGCCAGTTCCCGGGCGGCCGTCGAGCGGAGCGCGGGCTTGCGACGGGGGGCGTCCGCGCCCGGGCCCGCATTCTCTCAGAGGTCCCGCAGGAAGGAGAGGCCGTCCCGCAGGAGGTCCGACGAGGAGATCCCCGCCGCGCGCTGCGCGGTGCGTGCGACCCGGCGCAGATGCTGCTTCCGTCCCCCGCTCTCGCTCATCAGGGCGTGGAACAGCTCCGTGGCGAACCGCGGATACGCGGTGTGGAACCGGAGGTTCCACTTCACGCGGTCGAGCGATTCGAAGTCGCGGAAGTCGGGAAGGATCCCCGTCCTCTCGAGGCGGGCGTCGTACTCCGCGAGACGGGAGGCCGACGCGTCCTTCGCGGTCCGGGACGCGAGGGCGGTCTCGGCCGCCTCGAGGCCGCTCCGGACGGCGTAGTTCATCCCCTGGATCACGATCCCGTTCGAGAAGACGAACCCGGCCGCGTCCCCCGCGACCATCCAGCCGTCCCCGTGGAAGGCGGCCGGGCGGCTCGCCCATCCCGAACTGATCAACTTGGCGCCGTACTCGACCAGCTCAGCGTCCCGGAGGCGGGAGGCGATCGCCGGATGCAGACGGAACCGCTCGACGAGCTCGTGGGAGGCGATGCCCCGGCTGAAGAGCGAGCCGATGTTCAGGATCACCCCGAGAGAGAGCGTGTCCCGGTTGGTGTAGAGGAAGCCCCCGCCCATGACGCCCGGCGGGAAGAGGCCGGTCACCCATTCCTCCGCGTGACCCTCGCCCGGGCCGACCCCGAACCGCTCCTCGATGCGCCCGGCGTCGAGCCGGTACACCTCCTTGATCCCGAGCTCGGTCGCCCCGGCGCTCAAGCGGGCGGCCGGGCGGATCGGGGTGGAGAGGGCGAGGCGGGAGTTCGCCCCGTCGGCCAGGATCGTCACGGGGGCCGTCATCGTCTCCCCGCCTTGCACGACCCCCCGCACGACGTTCCCGTCCCAGTTCAGCCGCTCGACGGGGACCGCCGGAACCACGGTGGCACCCGCCGCCTCGGCCTGACGGGCGAGCCAGGCGTCGGTCCGGGCCCGCAGCACGGTGTGGGCGGCGTACGGCGGCGCGCGCCATCGCCCGTCGTCCAGGTCGAACGAGACCGCGCTCTCCGTCGTCAGGAATCCGAACCGCTTGCGGACCAGGTGACGCTCGACCGGCATCTCCTCGGCCCATCGCGGGAGGATCCGGGCGAGGTCGTTCCCCCAGAGCACCCCGCCCGAGAGGTTCTTCGCGCCGGGCTCGACACCGCGTTCGAGCAGGAGGACGTTCGCGCCGCCCTGCGCGAGCCGGATCGCGGCGGCGCAGCCCCCCATGCCGGCCCCGACCACGATCGCGTCGAAGTCGTCGCCCATGACGGAGCCGGCGAAGGCCGGCCGGCGGATTTAACGCTGCGTCAAGCGCCGGGGCCGCTCACCGGCCCGTGAAGCCGGGGGGCGCGGGGGCGGGAGCGGCGGAGGCCGGGGCGCCGGCCGCCATCGTCGCGTTCTCGATGATGCGCTGGAACTTGAACGGCTGGGGGATCCCCCGCCAGTCCTCGTTCCCGAGGGTCCGGCCCTCCTCCGAACTCACCCGCATCGTACCGTAGCCCAGGAGCCGCTCGCCGAACGTCTGGTGGACGTCGACGCCGCGGACTTGGATGACCGGGATCTCGTCGAACGTCCGCCCGAGGATCCCCTTCTGGAGGATCACCCGCCGCGAGGTGACGGCGTAGACCGTCGTGATCCAGTACAGGTACCGGACCAAGATCCACAGGAGCCCCACCACAAACAGAAGGCCGGCGGCGTAGCCGAGGTAGCGCCATTCGGTAGCGGTCAGGAACGTCGGCAGCACGACCAGCGCGAGGTGGTACTTGGGGCCGAGCAGGATCGTGGCGACCGCCGCCCAAAGGATCGTCCAGAGGATCGGGCCCGGAAAGTAGAACAGCTTCGTTGCCCGGGTCTCCTCCAAGAGGTACTCCTGATCGGCGAGATACGTCGCCTTGATGTACCGGGGCATCGGGCGGATGGGGTGGGACGCCATCGGGGCGGGCGACGCGAACCGCCCCACATAAACCCGCGTCTCGACCGGCCGCCCCGCCTTATATCGACCGGCCGGCGTGGGGAGCCGATGGGCGTCACGGACTGCCACGTCCACATCAACCCGATCTGGGAGATGCGTCCGGAGGCGAAGCGGCTCCTCGGGTTCACCGGCGAGGGGGTCGCGCGGTTCCTGACCGAGCCGCCCGCGTTCCTGGAGTACCTCGACCGGGCGGAGGTCGAGCGGGCCGCCCTCATCAACTACGTCGCCCCCGAGGTGATCGGCTACACCGAGAAGGCGAACGACTTCGTGAGCGACTACTGCGGCGCCGACCCCGAGCGGCTGCTCGCCGTCGGCGGGCTCCGACCCGACCATCCGAACCCGGCGCGGGAGATCGCGCACCTCGCCGACGATCTGCACGTGCGGGGCGTGAAGCTCCACCCCCCGCATCAGCTGTTCCGCCCGAACGCCTACGTGGACGGTGAGATCCCGGGGCTGCGCGACCTCTACGGAGCGTGCGCCCGCCACGCATTGCCGGTGATTTTCCACACCGGCACCTCGGTCTTTCCCGGGGCGCGGAACCGCTTCGGGGACCCGCTGGCGATCGAGGACGTCGCCATCGATTTTCCCGAGCTCACCATCGTCCTCGCCCACGGCGGACGTCCGATCTGGATGGAGTCCGCCGTCTTCCTGGCCCGGCGCTTCCCGAACGTCTGGCTCGAACTCTCCGGTATCCCCCCGGCGCGGCTCCTCGACTACTTCCCCGCCCTTCCCCGCCTCGCCGACAAGACGATCTTCGGGACCGACTGGCCGGGCCCCGGCGTCCGGGATATCCGGGCCAATTTCGATGCGTTCCGGGCCCTGGGCCTTCCGGCCGAGGCGCAGGAGCGGATCCTCCAGACCAACCCGCTCCGCGTATTCCCCCGCCGGGCGCCCAACTGAAATACTGCTCCCCTCTCGACGCGACGTGAACCCCGAGAGTCCCGACTCCGCGTCGGATGGCCGCCCGCCCGCCGCGCCGGTCGAAGAGCCGGCCCCGACGGTCGAGGTCGTCGAGGGAGGGGAGGAGGTCGGTCGGCTCCCGCTCCCGCGCCGCGCCCGCGGCGAGGTCTTCGGCCTCGCGAGCCAGTTGCTCGGTGCCGCCCGAATCCGGGTGATCTGCGAGGACGGGGGCTCGCGGATGGGCCGAATCACCGGCAAGATGAAGAAGAAGATGTGGATCCGCGAGGGGGATCTCCTCATCCTCCGGCCATGGGGATTTCAGGAGGGGAAGGCGGACATCCTCTTCCGCTACAGCCGCACGCAGGCCCAGTACCTCGCCCGGCGCAAGCTGCTGCCGGCGTCGGTGAACATGTTCGGCGAATCCCCCGCGGACGCGCCCCCGTCCGCCTGAACGACCGATGTGGTCCGACCTCCGTCGGCCGCTCTCGGCGGAGATGATGGGGGTCGTCGAGGCGAACGCGGTCGACCTCGGGGTCTCCCTCGACGTCCTCATGGAGCACGCCGGGCGGGTCGTCGCCGAGGAGGCGGCCACCCATCTTCCCCCGGTCCCCGCCCGCGTGGCCGTGGTGGCCGGCAGCGGGAACAACGGCGGGGACGGGACGTGCGCCGCCCACTACCTTCTCGAGTGGGGCTACCGGCCCGAGGTCTGGGCGGTACTCCCTCCGTCCCGCATCACCTCCCCCTCCGCCCGGCGCTGCTTTCTCCGCATCGAACGGCGGCTCCCGCTCCATCTCGGGGCGCCGACCGCCGCCGACCTCGCCCCCTTCGCGCTCGTCGTCGACGCGATGCTCGGCACCGGGCAGCGGGGGCCGCTTCGGGAGCCGTACCGATCCGCGGTCCGGGCGATCGCCGAGTCTCGGGTGCCGGCCTTGGCGGTCGACCTCCCCACCGGAGCCCGAGATCCGGCCGGCCTTCGTCCGACGTGGACGGTCGCGCTCACCGCCCCGAAGGAGGAGATGGATGCGGCGACGGCCGGGACCGTCTCGGTTCGCGACATCGGGATCCCTCCGGCTGCATGGTTCGAGACCGGGGCCGGGGAGTTCCGCC